>CAYTPJ010000053.1:0-6456 GCA_964439755.1 uncultured Oscillospiraceae bacterium | reverse complement strand
CTTTTATCTTTTTCTCAACTTCATATAGCAATCATTGTACCAAAGTGCATTGTCCACAGGCGTATTTGCAGGGATGTGATTGCCCACAGAAAGGAAAAACCCAGGGCATTTTTTGCCGATATCCATACACCGTTTTACTTCTGCGTAGATTTCCTCTTTACTGCCTCTCAGCAATATTCTCGTGTCTGCATTGCCGATAAATGAGTGTGTTTTGCCGTATTTTTGGGCAATATACGCCATATCCGTCATAGGCTCCATCACAAAGCCATGAACGCCACAATTTGCCACATCGTCTACAAACTGCGTATAGTCCCCATCGCTTGTGTACAGTATGATTTTGCCTGCCTCATGTAAAGGCGCAAACAGTTTCTTGTAGTTTGGAAAAATATACTGCCTGTAAAAATCAGGGTGTAAAAATGCCCCACTCGTCCACACGATATCATCGTGTATCATCACCACAGATGCCTCGGATTTTGCAAGTGCTTTAAAGTAAGGCGCTATAAACGCTGCATATCGATTTGTAAAATCTCCAAATGCTTTTGCATCAATGCCTGCAGCCATTAACAGCGTATCCCACCCCAATAATTCAATAAGCCCTGACATCATGGTCACATATATCCCTGTCATATTGACCATGTCCACGTTTTCTTGACATTTTAAACGATAGTTTTCATTGTACTGCGCTGTCAAAACCTTTTGTTCTGGAACAGGGAAATGCTTTTCCAAATCAAAGTCAAACACATCTTCAGGGTCACTGAACAGTGCCCCCCTATCGTCTAAATAGTCCACACCACTATCTGCATACACGGCATGCCCCATTTTGGTGCGCATTTCTCCAAAAATCTCGTTATACGTCAAAATATTCCACGAAAGCCCATAATCCCATGCTTTTTTAAAAGCGGCACTCGCCTTTATTTTGACGTCTACTTCGCTCGTTGCATCCACCTTGATCCCTGTAATGCGTTGAATGAGCGCCCAGTGCCCCTCAGCAGAATACTCTGTTCTTGGCACCACATCAGGCATTTCAAGTTTAAGAGCAGCCATACCATTTTGATAAGACATATATTTACTCCTATATATTGCAATTTCACCCAAACTGATAAATATTAAAAATGTGTCACCATATCCATCACATGTTTTTCCCACTCAAACAAATTTTGCGGTTTATACCCAACAGAGCTTAAATCTTTGAGCACGAACTCCACACTGCAACTGTTTTTCTGCGCTTCTTTTAATGTGGTGAGCACTTCTTTTTTTGCTTCCTCCAAGAATAAGCCTGTGGAGCTTACAAAAGCAGGGTTGGGTTTTCTTGTAAGCACTGCTTTTTTACCAATGTTTTCAGCAGCAGCCGCCACGTCTGCCCAAGGACTGATGGATATTTTACGCACATTTTTAATGTACTTTAAAACGTCATCAATCTTGTTGTGCAAAGGTTCACAGCACCCATAGTTCACAAGCCCGAACTTTTCATAATACCTTTTTGCGTATTCAAACTCAAATTCAGCGTGCATTTCAGGGCTTACATTAACAAAAATCTGCGCCATGCCCATTGTCCAGCAATCGCTTGCCCTGTTTTGCCCCACGACATAGTCAGATGCAGGAATGGTAGAGTTATACGTATACGTGCAGTGCATTGTGTTATTTTGCGCATCCAAAAGGTTGAGCTTTTCATATTGCTCTACACGGCAAATTTCTGCCTGTGTCCACCTTTCGCAAATTTCGTGTACAAAAGAAGGTCTGTCAATCAAATCATACATCGTATCTTCTACGCCCATCAGCTCTATCAGCCTATCCCACATAGCAAACCACGGCGTAACACCACTCAAGCGCACAGGAATAATGCCTTCAAATATCTCTTGTGCCTCTTGCAATCTGTTTTCAGACGTTTCTTTATCATATTCAATTACAGGCATTTGAATTTTCTCAATATCTTCCATCGTGTCTATTTGACGGTGATAGGCATGCCCCACCACATCACTCGTTTTATCCGTCACTGAAGTGTCTTCGGACACTCTCAAGCCATTTCCACTATCATGCACGCATTTAGGAATACGCACACAGTCCTCAATCACCATATCTGCACGCATGTATTTCCACTTATACAGTTGCTGGCGCATGCCTGTTTCAATATTTTTCCAAAAAGGGTCTGTCACTTCATTGGTCAAACTACCGTCAAAGTTCATTTCATTCCACGGAATTTGGTCAATCGTCACCATAGGGCGTATCATGTCCAAATCGTTTAAATGTGTCCAGAGATTGCGTTTTTCAGCTTGAATGGGCAACACTGCAATTTCGTGTAATTGTTTCCCTAAGGATTGTAAAACCTCTTTTTCTCTTTGAGTGACCATTGTAACCCTCCTTTTGTTTCATCCATTGTTTTATAATAAAATAAAATGCACATATGCACCCAAGCGCTTATTTGGGTGCATGTGTGTATGTGCACGGCTTAAATATGATAGATTTTATACGTGTCTAAATCCAAATCAATTTCGACTACTGTACCATCTTTATATGTTGCTCTTTGCTGTCTGTAATTATCTGATAAAAATTCATGTTTGACCATTTCTACATCCATCAAATTGCTCTGATTTTGCAATATTTTAGCTATTTTAGGCATGTGTTCCTTATCTTCTTTAGGAGAAATAGCGCATGTGCCCCCTGTTAAGAAAGCATACAAATAGGCAGAATCATTGCCCGGAATGCCCCAGCCCCCTTTTGTAAACCCATTGATGTGCCATGGCACCACCATGCACTCATGATACACCAAGTTAAAAAATGGAACAGGAATGCCTGTTGCAATCTCTTTTTCATCCCCAATATTTTTTACTTTTGCAAAAGGTGCGTGATGGCACAAGCAAATGGAAGGAAGAATGGCATCGCTCGCTTCTTCAGAGCTTGTGATAATGCCTTTATCCATTAAATAGTCAAAGCACTCACGCCGATATTGCATACATTCTTTTCTCGTCATCCTGTGATTTCTGTGAAAACATTCATCTGGGAAAACGACAGAGAACACGTCCAAATACGTTCCCTCAATTTCAATACCCAGCTTTTCAAACGCTTGATAGTTTCTTTTCACATAGTCTTTTGCAAGGCTTGCGCACAGCCATGTGTGTTTGCCTCCATGCCAAATATCGCAATAAGGGTGTGTGCCATCTGCATTTAAAACGGCATTCTCCATATCAAATGTATCTGCATCGTAATAATAATCCCTGTACTGGTCGTGAATGCCAAACACATAGCCCAAGCGTTTAGCAGTATTTTGTAAAGCAATCATGCCTTCTGCGCCCCCTGCCTTTTGATAAGGTGGAAATACATCAGGGTGCAAGTTGTCATACCCTCTTTTGCCCCAACCATCCAAATGCAAGTACGCCTTTTCAAGCCCTTTTTCTTTGAGCGCAATTAAATTATTTTCCACATCTTTGAAGGTATTATAATAATCATTTTTTTCAGGATGATTTTCATCAAAATAAAAGGTCCCTTTTTCAATGTGCGTAGCGATCGCATCATTGACAATGGCTGCACCACGCAAACGCTCTACATGAGGGTTCAACACTGTCTTTTCTTTGAGCGTTTTAAACAGCCCTTTTTGCCTTATATATTGGCGATAGGATTTTGCAATTTTGTTATGATCGCAATCCTTGATAAACGTATAAAACAAGGAGGAAGGCGTTGTCATAGTGCCCAGTGAAGGCATAAAGTAGGGTGCAATTTGAGTATCCACATTCTTTTGATGTTGCATATCATACCCGGCATCAAAGGGCGTTTCAAAAATCGTGCTATACCCACACGTATCGTCAAACTGCCCATACACAGCCATGTAGCCATCACGGTCATAAAACCGTCCGTCCAGCACAGGCGCAACATCTTGCCACCATTTTGCAGGTAAAAACACCCCTTGCATCATAGGGAGCACGGTGCCCCCTGTTGCTTTTTCGTAGCGCATTTTGGGTGGAAAGTAAAATCTCTCTACATTTTGAGGCAAGTGTGCGTCTGTAAAGTAGGTACAATGTACTGTTTCATCCGTTTTATTTTCTGAAACGCACGTGTGAATGTAGCAACCATCCACCAAATACTGCGCACGCACACCCTTTTGAACGCCATCTTCAAAGGCTTGTGCGCCCAAAAAACCTTGTGTAAACATGCTCTTTCTCTCGTCTTTGTACAAGATGTAAGCAGAGCCTTTTGCCCATTCAAAATGCATTTCCTCTTTGTCATAGCAAAAGCTCAATGTTTGAGGGTCATACGTACAGTGTAAAAATGTAAACATTCTTTTTTATTTCCTTTCATTTTATCCTTTGACTGCACCACCAGAAAGTGCTTTTACAAAGAATTTAGAACAACAAGAGAAAAGCACAATAGGAGGAATGATGATGATGACAATGGCTGAGAACAATCCGTTGTAGTTGGTTTCAAACTGCGTTGTAAAGTTGGAAAGCAACACAGGAATGGTGAGCTTTGTCCTGTCCACCAAGAGCAAAGATGCCCAGTAATACTCATTCCAGTTTCCCAAGAAATTGAGCACCATTGCAGTTAAAATACCTGGCATCGCAATGGGTAACATGATTTTTACAAATGTGCCAAAGTAACTACATCCATCAATCTGCGCCGATTCTTCAATATCATGTGGTATTGTGGCAAAGTAATTTTTGATTACAAACAAGCTGACCACAGCTGTACCACAAGAATAAATCATGATAACGCCTGCTTGTGTGTTGTAAAGCCCCAGGTCACGCACAATCTTAAAAATAGGGTACGTCATGGCTGTGCCAGGGATAAACATAGTAGAAACGAGCAACATGAGCAACGCACCTCTGCCTTTAAAATCGATACAAGCAAAGATGTATGCTGCCATGGTGATGATGGCTGTATTTATTATAACAGATATTGTGGAAATTTTAAAGCTATTTAAAAAATATTGTCCAATATTCATATCAAATAATACAGTTTTATAGCCTTTTAATTCGATATAATCGGGGAGCATAAACCCTGGCAGTGCCATAGGGTCTGCTTTAAAGGAAGAAATGAGCACCCACACAAAGGGCGCTAAGGACACGATGAGCACAATCGCTGTAATGAGATAGCTGACAAACACTTGCATAGGAGAGTAAACACGTATTTTATTTTTCCTCATTCTTTTATCCCCCTTGAAATGTTTTTCACCTTGCGTGCGCTAAAGTCCATTTTAAACAGACCATTGAGTGTACCTACAAGGATTAAGCCTACAATAATTTGAACAACGCCAATTGCATTCGCACGAGCAAAATTGCTTCTTTGTGAAGTGATGGCAATATCACGGATTAAATAGCTGATAGAATACGTGCCTGCTGCACCCTTTGTTAAAAAGAACACTTCGTTATACAACAAAAACCCTGATGTAACAGCGAGCACAGCAATTGTCTTTATGCTTTCTTTAATGCAAGGCACAACGATTTTAAAATCCAGCTTAAACCCTTGTGCGCCGTCAATTTCAGCCGCTTCTATCACTTCTTTGGGCACAGCTGCAATTTGCCCCATGAGCATAACAGTCACAGTACCCAAAAAGAACACATATGCAAACAGTATCGCAAAGAAGTTGACTCCTTCTATGTATAAAATATTTTCTGCAAAGGCAGGGTTAAACAACTGAATAATGGGGTTAATCAAACCATAGCGTGGGTTATATAGTTGCAACATGATCATGGAAAGTGCAGCAGAAGAAATGACGTTTGGTATAATAAACACATTTCTTGCCAGTTTCCAGCCATGTAATTTTCTCGAAAAAGTAAGCGCAATCATCGTTGCAAGGGGCACTTGAATAAAAAGCCCACAAAAAGCCCACCCAATAGAGTTTTTGAGTGCCTCATAGAAGTTTGGGTGAATGGTAAAAATGTACTGATAGTTTTTAAATATTTCTTGGATGGGGAGCATTTTAGGTGCTGTAATGTTCTTGT
This sequence comes from uncultured Oscillospiraceae bacterium, assembly GCA_964439755.1. GTDB lineage: Bacteria > Bacillota > Clostridia > Christensenellales > Aristaeellaceae > CAYTPJ01. The sequence goes on along the minus strand of CAYTPJ010000053.1, from coordinate 523 downwards.
AATTCCATTCACAAAAGGACGTTACAAAAACGGTAATCAAAGGATACAAGTTAAACACAGCAAAGCAAGTCATCACAGGCGCTAAAAACAAAAAAACAAACAACCTTTTTTTGCCCTTATTCGTCAAATTGTTTTTCTTTAGGTCACGCATACTTTTCCCTCCTAAAAAGCAGACGCCAGCAGTATTTGCCGACGTCTGCTCAAAAACTTTTTCTTACAGAATTAAGGCTGTAATTTCTTTTACAAGTTCGTCATATTTTTGATTGATGTCTACGCCAGACACGGAGCATTCAAGCAATACATTTTCAATTGCCTTGGTCACTTCGCCATCCCAAGAGGTCAAAGTTACAACGATGGTTTCTGCGTTGTTGCAAAGGCTGCAAGCTTTTGCAAGCAATTTAGCAATTTTGTCATTGCTTTCGTTTGCTAATGCTTCAATATCCAAGTCCTTATTGCAGGGGTTAGCGCCAACTTCTAAGAAAATCTTTGCCTGCACTTCATCGCTTGTCATGTACTTTAAGAA
>CAYTPJ010000052.1:8473-13977 GCA_964439755.1 uncultured Oscillospiraceae bacterium | reverse complement strand
GAGCAATGGAAAGAGCAGCGCAAAACGCAGGGGCAGATTTATATTTACTCGATGCGATGGAGGGGCTGGCATTGGGGGGCAGACAGCAGTCTGTGGTACACGGCGATGCTCTGTCATACTCTATTGCAGCATCCAGCATCATTGCCAAAGTGACGAGAGATAAGCAGATGGAGGCGCTGGAGGCGCTCTACCCCATGTACGGCTTTGCACAGCACAAGGGGTATGGCACCAAGCAACACATTGAGGCACTCAAAAAGTATGGGCCTTGCCCACATCATAGAAAGGCATTTATAAGGAACTTTGTATGAACACGCAAAATCAAGGGTTGCTGTATGAAATCAAGGCGCTTTTTGTGCTCAGAAAATTAAAACTGCGTTTGGTGCACTTTCGATATCGTGGCAAATGTGGAGAAATTGACATCATTGCCAAGGATAAGGACACCTTTGTGTTTGTCGAAGTAAAGGCGGGCACAAAAGGGCGATTTGATGCACGGAGTAGAGTGACAGAGGACAAGAGAAACAGGATGAAGCGTACAGCCATCCAATATATGAAAAAATTTCCAGACAGCGCATACCGTTTTGATATTTTAGAAATTGGGCAAAATGGGTATGAGCACATTGTAGATGCATTTTAGGAGGTAAATTTTGAAAATAGATTTCAAAAACAAAAAAATGTGGATGGTGCTTGCAAGTGCCCTTCTTGTGCTTGCAGTTGCATTGTTTTTTATATTGAAACCACAGGAAAAAGAGCAAGGTGCCTACCATGTGGAACTCATTCAAAATGGGGATTTTAGCCTTTTAGATGATCAGAATTTGCCTCAAAATTGGTACACGGAAAGCTATGTGCAAGCCCCTTATGACACTTTTTTTGACCTTGTAAAAGAAGAGGGCAAAACATATGCACATATCAAAACCACCTCGGAAAATGATGCACGCTATGCGCAACACTTGGATGTGGACAGCGATAGTTTGTATAAATTGAGCGCAAAAGTAAAGGCGCAAGCAGAGGGCGGCATGGGCGCAAACTTTTCTGTGCAGGATGTATACGTGTTTTCAAACGCTGTGTACGACACGCAAGGGGAGTTTGAAGAAGTGGTGCTCTATGGCAGAACGGGCGAAAACCAAAGAAGCCTTACTGTGTTTTTGCGTGTGGGGGGATATTCGGGGCTATCTAAAGGGGAAGCGTTTTTTACAGACGTGAGCGTGCAAAAAGTGGACACTGTGCCCCAAGGTTTTGTAGCAAAAGACTTGTATAAAATAGATACACCTCCTGTCATAGAAGAAGAAAAAGACCAGAATGTGCAAAATCAAAACGCAGTCAAAGAGAGCGTGTTGCTCCTTTTGAGTGTGTTATTCTATGGTGCATTGGCTTGTTTCTTGCTCTCTAAGTGCATGGCTAAAAATCAGAAGGATTTATCTAAAAAAAGCACGTACATCAGTGGATTTTTGGTCATCGTTGCACTCTTTTTGGTGCGTGTGTTTGTTGCAAACATCGTGCCAGGGTATGACGTAGACATGGGGTGCTTTACAGCATGGACAAACAGAATGCTCGATGTGCATGCGCCCAACTTTTATAGTGAAGATTATTTCTGCGATTATCCACCTTTTTACCTTGTGATCCTTTCTTTTTCAGGGTGGATAGGCCGTGTATTGGGTACAGGTGTCACCCCTTTTATGGTGAAACTGCCGTCCATTGTGTTTGACACCTTGAGTATGGGTGTGCTGTATGCTTTTAGCTATGCACACACCAAAAATAGAAAAACAAGCTTGTGCGTATCTGCCCTTTATTATTTAAATCCCTTGCCCATTATTTCAGGCGCAGGGTGGGGGCAATCAGACAGCGCAATGACCTTTTTCCTCATTTTGTGCGTGCTCTTTGCCCTTCAAAACAAGTGGAAGTTCGCCTTGCCTATGTACATGATTGCTGTGCTTTTAAAGCCTCAAGCGCTCATGTTTGGGCCTGTTGGGTTGATGGCGTTTGTGTGCCAAGCATACAGCGTGTTGAAAAAAGACAAAGAAGCAAAAAAAGCATTGATCACCGACTTTTTAATGGGTGTGTTGCTCCTTGTTGTTTGCTTTTTAGCTGTTGTGTTGCCCTTTTCTAAAAATGGCATATCGTGGATATTCAAGCTCTATCAAAACACCATGACATCTTATGCGCATGTCACGGTGAATGCGCTCAATATCTATTATTTGTTTGGGTTGAACTGGGAAAGTGTATCTGCTACTGTGCCCTTCCTTTTCCCTCTTTTGCTCAGCCTTTTGGTTTCATTGCCTGTGTTTTACGTGTATTTTACAGAGAAAAAAGAAAGAAAAATAAAGACAATAGCGCTCGTTGTGGGGTGCGTTGCCCTTACACTGGGTATTGTGTTTGCTTTCTTATTGCCTCTTTTTATGACAGTGACTTTTGATATCATAGGCAAAGTGGCTATTTTCTTTACTGTGTCGCTCACTTTTGCGCTCTATCTTGTCAAAAAAGATGTGCAGAGCGTGCCCTTTTTTGGCGCTGTTATGCTGATTGTGCTCTTTAACATGGGCACGATGATGCACGAAAGGTATTTGTTCCCTGCTCTAAGTTTGTTGCTCATGTATTTCGTGTTCACAAAGGACAAACGTGTGCTCTACCTTTTCTTGCTCGTGACCTTTTCTCAAGTGCTCAACGTGGGTGCAGTGCTCTACCGAAATGCACGCATAGGAGGGAGTGCAGGGCACTTACATGCGCCTTTGTTTGGTATTTTAAGCGACATGCAGTTTGTAGAAATACTGTCTGCAATGATCAACCTTTTGGCGTGTATGTACAGCGTGTATTTGCTCTTTGTGTTTTCCTTAAAAGAAGTGCAATATGTGCATTTTGATGCGCTCAAAACAGAGAAAGAGGGAAAAGAGAAGAAGGGCAATATCCCCTCCATACAGCCTTCTTTGTTGACCTATCAAGAAGAAAACAATCCACGCATCTATAAGAAAAAATTGGATATAAAAGACTGGGTGTTCATGCTCTCTGTGACAGCGCTTTATGCAGTGCTCGCTTTTTCCAACTTAGGGAGTACAAAAGCACCTCAAACTTTTTACCAGTTTTCCAATCAAGATGAACAAGTGGTGTTTGACTTAGGGAAAAATTACCAGGATTTTAGGATGCTCTACTACGGGGGCATTCACTATCAAGACAGTGATTTTACCGTAGAAGTGTCAAACGATGGTCAAACATACAAGGATATATACAACGCACCCATGAAAGAAGGGGGCTGTTTCGCATGGAAATATGTGAACAGTTATCAAGCGCAAAACACGCTTTCTCTAAAAGGGCGCTATGTGAGAATAACGGCAAAAGTGCCCAACTTAACGCTTTTTGAAGTGATTTTTAGAGATGCAGATTTAAACGTGCTCCCCATTCAAAGCGTTATGAGCAAGGCGCAACAAGATGTGTCTGCATTGTATGACGAACAAAACAGTTTAGAGGGCGAGCCTTCGCACTTAAACAGTATGTATTTTGATGAAATTTACCATGCGAGAACGGCATATGAACACTTGCACCACATGCCCACTTATGAGTGGACACATCCCCCTCTTGGCAAAGTGCTCATGAGCTTTTGCGTGTCAATATTTGGTATGACACCCTTCGGTTGGCGATTTGCAGGCACATTGTGTGGTGTGCTCATGCTTCCTGCGATATATTTGATCGGTCGACTGCTTTTTACAAAGAGGAGATATGCCCTTTCTGCTATGCTCTTGCTTTTCTTCGACACCCTGCATTTTGCGCAAACACGCATGGCAACGGTGGACAGCTTTGTGGTGCTCTTTATCCTCTGGTCGTACTATTTTATGTTTGTGTACTTTTACGATGATTTTTACAATAAGCCTCTTTATAAAACCTTTGTGCCCCTTGCGCTTTCAGGGCTGTTTATGGGGCTTGCGTGCGCCAGCAAATGGACGGGCGCATATGCAGGCATAGGGCTTGCTGTAATCTTTTTTTACAGCATGTACAGAAGGTATTCGGGCGCATTGTACATGCGTGAAAAAGAGGCAGACTTTTATAAAAAAATAAAAAAACGCATACTGTACACCTTGCTCAGCTGTTTTGTGTTCTTTGTGTTTGTGCCTCTTATCATCTACTACGTATCCTACATTCCACATTTTGCAAGCCGTGGGGGGGTCACATTACAAGGCATTATCAGAGAAACAGAGGGCATGTTCGCTTATCATGCGCAAGACGGTTTGGGCATGGATCATCCTTTCTATTCGCCTTTTTACCAGTGGCCTTTGTCCATTAAGCCCATGTTCTATTCAGCAGATGCATATGAACCTTTGGGGTATGCCTCTACCATTATGGCATTTGGGAACATTGTGATTTGGTGGCCTGCCTTGCTTTCAATATTTGCATTGTGCTATGTGTATGTTGTGCGCCAAGCACGCCCAGTGCTCTATAAACAAGCGTATAAAGTAGAAAGAAGTCAAGTGCCTTTCCTCCTTTTCATCTCCTTTTTGGTGCAGTATCTCCCGTGGACGCTCGTACCTCGTGGCACATATATTTACCATTATTTCCCATCTGTGCCCTTTATCATACTGATTTTGATGTACATGTTTGAGTACATGGGAAATTATTTTATGAACAAAACAGAGGAAAAAGCAAAGTTAGATAGAACTTTAAATGTATTACTCTTTACATTTGTAGCACTTTGTGGGGTTTTCTTTGCACTGTACTTCCCGTATGCTTCAGGTGTGCTTGCAAAAATTGAGTATTTAGACGCACTGAATATTTTTGGAAAACTGTTTGGTGGTTGGCTGTGGTATTAAGTAGTTTTACATAAAAACGGAGGATGAAAACATGCTTGCAAAGGCACTGTGTTATGCATTACAAGGGGTGGACGGCATACAAGTAGGGGTGGAAACGGACGTGAGTGGAGGCGCATTCACCTTTTCTCTCGTAGGTCTCCCCGATGCTGCCGTGAGAGAGAGTAGGGAAAGAGTGTTTTCTGCCATCAAAAACAGTGGTTACATGTGCCCCACAGGGCGAGTGACGATTAGTTTAACACCTGCAGATATAAAAAAAGAGGGTGCAGCGTTTGATTTGCCCATTGCACTGTCCATTTTACAAGCCTCAAAGCAAGCACATATGCCCCAATTGCACAGAACACTGACACTGGGCGAGCTATCCCTTTCGGGCGAATTATTGCCTGTAAAAGGCGTGCTCTCCATGGTTATTTCTGCACGTGAACAGGGCATTGAGCATGTGATTTTGCCTTATCAAAATGCACATGAAGTGCTCACCATTGACAACATCAATATTTACCCTGCGCATTCTCTTTTAGAGGCAACCAAGCATTTGACACACGAGTGCCCCCTTTTGGCGCAAATTCAAGTGCCTTATGAGGAGCTTTTAAAGCACAGGGTGTATGCGTATGATTTAAAGGATGTAAAAGGGCAACAGACAGCACGCCGTGCGCTTGAAATTGCAGCGGCAGGGGCGCACAATTTGCTCATGGTGGGTGTGCCAGGCAGTGGGAAAAC
>CAYTPJ010000052.1:0-8373 GCA_964439755.1 uncultured Oscillospiraceae bacterium | reverse complement strand
AGAAGCGTGTTAGAGGCGCTTAGACAGCCTTTGGAAGACTCCGTTGTGACGATATCCAGAGTGCGTGCAAGGGCGCAGTATCAAGCGAAAACAATGTTTGTGGCTTCTATGAACCCTTGCCCTTGTGGGTACTTTGGCAGCCGTACCCGTCCTTGTCGCTGCTCGCAACACGATATCAAAAGATATTTGGAAAAAATATCAGGCCCACTTTTGGACAGGATTGACCTTCAAGTGGAGGTGGATGCTGTAAATGTGGAAGATATTGCCACAAAAGGGGAGGCTGAAAGCTCTGAAAGCGTGAAACAGAGGGTGCAAAGTGCAAGAAAGATGCAATTGGAGCGTTATCAGGGCACAGGCATGACGGCGAATGCGCAAGTGACGGGCAAAATGCTTCAAACATACATTCCTTTAGATGATGTGTGCACAAATATTTTAAACAAAGCTGTGCAAAAGCTCAACCTTTCCATGCGTGGCTATGTACGTGTCATCAAGGTGGCACGCACGATTGCCGATTTGCAAGGCAAAAAAGAGGTGCAAAAAGAGCATATTTTAGAGGCAATCAGCTATCGCACGTTAGACCAAAAGTATTGGGGGAATTAAGGTGGCGTATTCCAAAGAACAGCTTGCCAAGATGTGGCTTTTGAGTGTGGAAAAAATAAGCAAAACGGCAATCAAAAAGTTGCTTACAAAATATCAAACATACCAAAATGTGTTTGAACACTTAGCGCCTGTGGATGAAAAAATTGTGGGCACATCCTCTTTTCAAGATATGCTTGTACTCGAAGAAAAGGGCTTATCTGCAATGGAAGAAATTCTGCATCAAGCAAATACAGTGGCATATTTTAAAGAAGATGCGCTGTATCCACAAAATTTGCTCAAGCTGTACACACCCCCTGAAGTCATATATGTAAGGGGCAATATCCATGCGTTTGACTTGTCTGTGGGCATTGTGGGATCAAGAATTGCCACCCGATATGGTCAGCGTATGACGGATACGATTGCCACAGAGCTTGCATCAAACGGTGTTGCCATCATCAGTGGGCTTGCAAGGGGCATAGACACGGCGGCCCATGTGGGCGCATTAAAGGGAAAGGGCGTTACAATCGCTGTGCTTGGGGGAGGATTTATGCATTTGTACCCCAAGGAAAATACATTGCTTGCGCAAAACATCGTCAATGAAAATGGTGCGCTCGTGTCAGAATACGCACCCTATCACAAAGTACAAGCCTTTCATTTTCCTGAAAGAAATCGCATCATCAGTGGCATGAGCGATGCACTCTTACTCATAGAAGGAACGAAAAGAAGTGGCACGAGAACGACAATCAATCACGCTTTAGAACAGGGGAAAACCATCTATGCACTCCCTGGCAATGTGGACAGCCCGGGCAGTGAATTGCCCCTTGAGTTGCTCAAAAGTGGCGCCATGATATGCACGTGTGCAGAGGATATTTTAAAAGATTTTCATATTTTTCAAAAAAAAGTTTTAGAGGGTCCAAAAAAGAGCAAAAAATCCCCTCAACCCCTTGAAGACCCTATACTTTTTGCCCTTCAAAGGGAAACGAAAAACTTGGAAGAATTGCTCCAAGAAACGCAAATTTCAACAGAAAATTTACTTTCGAGATTGACAATGCTTGAAATAGAGGGTAAAATTGAAAAACTACCAGGCAATGAATACGCATTGTGTGGGCAGTAAAAGAAGCGTACTACACTTTTAAATAAATTTTGGAGGAACATATGGCACAATCAACAAAACTCGTTATCGTAGAGTCTCCTGCAAAGGCACGCACGATTGCAAAATTCTTAGGGCGTGGCTACAAGGTGGAAGCTTCACAAGGTCATATAAGGGATTTGCCTAAATCACAATTGGGCGTGGATGCAGAAGATAATTTCCACATGAAATATATCACCATCCATGGGCGTGGCAAGATATTGATGAAAATCAGAAAGGAAGCAAAGAACGCTTCTAAAATTTTCCTCGCAACTGACCCTGATAGAGAGGGCGAAGCCATTTCATGGCACTTAGCACAAGTGCTCAACATGGATTTGGATGCCCCTTGCCGTGTGGAATTTCATGAAATCACAAAAAAAGCCATTCAAAATGCAATGGCAAACCCACGTAAATTGGACATGGGTCGTGTGGATGCACAGCAGGCTCGCCGTGCGCTCGACCGTTTGGTGGGGTATAAAATCAGCCCCCTTTTGTGGGCAAAGGTGAAAAAAGGGTTGAGTGCAGGCCGTGTGCAGTCTGTCGCAACTCGCCTTGTGGTAGAAAGAGAAAAGGATATTGAAGACTTTATTCCAGAAGAATACTGGGATGTGAGCACGTATTCTAAAATTCCAAACGCAAAAGGGAAAAAGACAAGCTTTCCTTTGCGCTTGTTCCAACTCGACAACAAAAAAGCACAATTGAGCAACGAAACAGAAGCAATGCAAGCGCAAAAGCGTGTGGAAAATGCACAATTTACCGTGCAGTCCATCAAGCTTCAAGAGAGAAAAAAGATGCCCACTTCCCCTTTTACCACTTCTTTGCTCCAGCAAGAAGCAGGGCGCAAACTGGGCTTTACTACCATGAAAACGATGCAAGTAGTGCAACAGCTCTATGAAGGTATTGACCTTAAAAAAGAGGGCACACAAGGTCTTGTAACGTACATTCGTACAGACTCTGTGCGAGTGAGTGATGAAGCTTTGAGCGCTGTAAGAACGTTTATTGAAGATGCTTATGGCGCCCCCTTTTTGCCTGAAAAGCCCAATGTATACAAAGGACGCACCAATGCGCAAGATGCGCACGAAGCCATTCGCCCAACAGATGTGATGCGCACACCTGACAGCATCAAAGAGTGCTTGTCCAAAGACCAATTTAACTTGTATCGTTTGATTTGGTCTCGCTTTGTGTCCAGTCAAATGCAACCTGCTGTGTTTAACACCATGACGATGGATGTAAAAGGCGAGGGCGTGACGCTCCGTTATACAGGCGAAAACAAGCAGTTTAAGGGATTTACTTTGGTGTATGAAGAAGGGCAAGACGAAGCAGAAGACAAGCAAGAAAATATGATTTTAAACTTTAACGAAGGGGACAAAATAGAAGTATTTGACACGTCTTGTGCACAGCATTTTACGCAACCTCCTGCACGCTTTACAGAAGCCTCTCTCGTTAAAATGCTCGAAGAAAAGGGCATTGGTAGGCCTTCTACGTATGCCCCCACCATCACCACCATTATTTTAAGAGGGTACGTGATGCGTGAAAGCAAGCGCTTGTTCCCCACAGAGCTGGGCATCATGGTCAACCAAATGATGGCAGAATACTTTGCGCCCATTGTGGACACGGAGTTTACAGCCTCTTTGGAAGAACAGTTGGACGAAGTGGAAGCAGAAAAGCTCGATTGGCACAATGTGCTTCAAACTTTCTACCCACCTTTTGAAACCATGCTCGAAAAAGCTGAAAAAGACATTGAAAAAGTGCAGATTAAAGACGAAGTAAGCGACGTGCAGTGCGAAGAGTGTGGCGCCATGATGGTGTACAGGATGGGCAGATTTGGCAAGTTCTTAGCGTGCCCCAACTTCCCTGAATGTAGAAACACAAAGCCTGTGCTCGTGTACATCGATGCACTTTGCCCCAAATGCTCAGGGCGCTTGCTTGAAAAAACAAGCAGGAAAAACAGGAAATTCTACGGCTGTGAACATTATCCTGAATGTGACTTTGTGTCGTGGGAAATGCCTGTTAAAGAAAAGTGCGAAAAGTGTGGCAGTTACATGACGCTTAAAAAGACGAGGAAGGGTGAAACTTTCCATATTTGCGCAAATGAAACGTGCCGTCACCGTGTTCAAGTGAAAACGGAGGAGGAAACAAACTAATCGTGTGTGTACATGTAATTGGCGCAGGGCTTGCAGGGTGTGAAGCGACCTATCAGCTCATCAAACAGAACATCCCTGTGACGCTGTATGAAATGAAAAAAGAGAAAAAATCGCCTGCACATCACAGCGATTTGTTTGCAGAGCTTGTGTGCTCTAACTCCTTGCGTTCTGACCGTATTCAAAACGCTGTGGGGCTTTTAAAAGAAGAAATGCGTGCCTTGGATTCGCTGATTATGAAGGCGGCAGACTATGCAAAAGTGCCTGCTGGGGGTGCGCTGGCTGTGGATAGAGAGAAGTTTTCTTCCTTTATTACAGACACCATTAGAAATCACCCTCTTGTGACTGTGGTGGACAAAGAAGTGACAGAAATTATGCAGGGCAATGTCATCGTAGCCTCTGGGCCTTTAACGAGCGATGCTTTATCTGACAGCATTATGCACTTAGAGGGCATGACCACTTTGAGCTTTTACGATGCGGCAGCGCCCATTGTGTATAAAGAGTCATTGGATATGGACATTGTGTTTCGGTCGTCCAGATATGACAGGGGGAGCGATTATTTAAATTGCCCTTTAACAGAAAAAGAGTACAATGATTTTATTGATGCGCTTTTAGAGGCAGACACGGCAGACATCAAAGGCTTTGAAGAAAAAAGAGTGTTTGAAGGGTGTATGCCCATTGAAGTGATGGCAAAAAGAGGGCGTATGGCGCCTGCCTTTGGGCCTATGAAACCTGTGGGGCTGATGGATGAACGCACAGGCAAAATGCCTTTTGCTGTGCTCCAATTGCGCCAAGACGATGCGGCAGACACGCTGTATAACTTGGTGGGTTTTCAAACACGCCTTAAATTCCCCGAACAAAAAAGGGTGTTTGGGCTTGTGCCCGGGCTTCAAAATGCAGAGTATGCACGCTATGGCGTGATGCACAGAAATACATTTTTAAACTCTCCTGGGCTTTTAAACAGTTCTTATCAGATGCTAAAAAACCAAAATCTGTTTTTCGCAGGGCAAATGACAGGTGTGGAAGGGTATGTAGAAAGTGCTTCCAGTGGGCTTGTTGCAGGCTTGAATATGGGCAGAAAAGTGCGTGAATTGCCCTTTGTTCAGTTTGGAGAAAATACAGCCATGGGTGCGCTTGGGGCATATATTTCAAGGGATAACAGGAATTTTCAGCCCATGAACGTAAACTTTGGCATTATGACACCCATCAAAGAAAAAATCAGAAATAAGGCGCAACGCTATGAGCGTGTGGCGCAAATTGCCTTGCAACAAATAGAGCAAATTAAAGCACAATTGTGACAAACTGCCTTTTGCTCTTTACAAACAAGGGGTGTCCGTGATACCATAAAGAAGGGCTTACAAGGAGGGAAAAGCTATGAAAAAAATTATGTGTTTGTTTTTATCCATGCTACTCTTTTTGCCAACTTTTGCGCAAGCAGAAGATGTGAATGTGCTCGACCTTGTTATACAAGAAGATGCAGAAGGCATTTTTGAACGCTTTTCAGAGGACGTAAAAAAGCAAGTGCCCTTAGATGCTTTACAGCAGGTGTTTTCTTCTTTGCCCCAAATGCTGGGCGCCTATCAAGGGGGCACAGTGGCGCAGAAAGAAATTTCTCCTTCTGTGTTACAAGAAGAAGTGCTCGAGTATCAAAAAGCTTCTTTAAAAGTGACATACATGGTGAACGAAAAAGGGGAAATCACCACTTTGTTTTTTGCTCCTGTTCCCAAAAAACAGAAGGTGCAAGAAAAAGAAAATGTGCCTTTAAACGTAGTCGAAAAAGAGCTTGTGATAGATGAAAAAGGGCAATACCCTTTGTATGGCACATTGTGCTACCCAAAAGAAGGGGAAAATTTGCCTCTTGTGTTGCTCGTGCACGGTTCAGGCCCGAATGACAGGGATGAAACAGTTCAAAACACAAAGATGTTTAAAGACATAGCGCATTTTTTAGCCTCCAAAGGCATTGCTGTGATGCGCTATGACAAGAGAACATACACGCACGGCAAAGAAATTGCACAGAGCAAGGATTTTGCCTCCTTTACTGTCTATGATGAAACGATAGACGATGTTATAAAAGTGGCAGAACATTTAAAGACTTTGCCTTTTTTAAACAAAGAGCGCTTTGTGCTCGTGGGGCATTCTATGGGAGGCATGCTATCTCCTAAAATCTGCCAAATGAGCGAAAATTTATTTTGCAAACAAGTGCTTTTGTCCAGCACGCCTTACACGCTTTTTAAACTCATGTATGACCAAAATATGGCGCTCATTCAAACTTTGCCTCAAGCACAGCAAGAAGCAAACATTGCGTCTGTTCAAAGTGAATATGAAAAAGTACAAGCATTGCCTTTGTTATCAGAGGCAGAACAAAAGCAAACCACTGTGTTTGGTATGAATGGATATTATGCACAGTCGCTTCTTATGGACACAGTGCAAATATTAAAAGACACACATATGCCTGTGCTCGTCATCAACGGCACAGAGGATTTCCAAGTGGTCAATCAAAATGGCTATGATGCTTTTTATTCGCATTTTAAAGATCAAAAGAACATCACGCTTGTAAAAGCAGAAGCACTCAACCATTTGCTTATGCATTATAACGGAGATAAGCAATTCCAGTATACAGTCAATGAGTATGCTGCGCCCAATACTGTGGACGAAAACATACTCCAAACCATCACAAATTTCGTATTAGAGTAAGGAGAACAAATTTATGGGACAATTTATGGGCACAACCATTTGTGCTGTCAAAAAGAATGGTCAAATCGCCATCGCAGGGGATGGCCAAGTGACAATGGGGCAAAGCACCATTTTTAAATCCTCTGCCAAAAAAGTGCGCAGAATTTTCAATGACCAAGTGATTACAGGGTTTGCAGGCTCTGTGGCAGATGCTTTTACCCTTTGTGAACGCTTTGAAGAAAAATTGACGCAGTGTGGGGGCAACTTAGAGCGTGCCGCCGTTATGCTCGCCCAAGATTGGCAAAAGGAAAAGGGCATGCCCAAGCTGGAAGCCATGATGCTCGTGGCAGACAAAGACACTGTGCTCGTGCTCTCTGGCACAGGCGAAGTGATTGAACCAGATGATGGCGTTGCAGCCATTGGGTCTGGGGGCAACTATGCGCTTGCTGCTGCACGTGCCCTCAACAATGAAACGGACTTGTCTGCCCCTGAAATTGCAAGAAAAGCGCTTGAAATCGCTTCTTCTATTTGTGTATTTACAAATGACCACATCATTGTGGAAAGTATTTAATATTCCATACATTTATTTGAAAGGATTGATACAATGCGTGAATTAACACCTCGTGAAGTTGTAAAAGAGTTAAACAGATATATTATTGGACAAGATGATGCCAAAAGAGCAGTGGCTGTGGCGCTTAGAAACCGTTACAGAAGATCCAAGCTCAGCGAAGAAATGCGTGATGAAATTACGCCCAAAAATATTTTGATGATTGGGCCTACGGGTGTAGGCAAAACAGAGATTGCACGCCGTTTGGCAAAGCTTGTCAATGCACCTTTTATCAAAGTGGAAGCCACCAAATTCACAGAAGTTGGGTATGTTGGGCGTGATGTGGATTCCATCGTGCGTGACCTCATGGAAAATGCCATGCGCATGGTGCGTGACGAAAGCAAAAAGAACGTGCGTACAAGAGCACAAGTGCTCGCAGAAGATAGATTGCTCTCTCTTTTAGCCGTGCCCCCTAAAAAATCCAACCCCTTTGATTTCCTTTTGGGCAAAAAAGAAGAACCACAATCAGACGAAGAAAAGACAAAGCTTGCCGTTAAAAAAGATTCCCTACGTGACCAGCTCCGTAAAGGTGAACTGGAAGATACAGAGATTGAAATTGAAGTGGAAGAAACCACACCCCAAGTGGAACTGGGTGGATCTTCCATCAACATTGGCGATATGATGGGGGGCATGATGCCCAAAAAGACCAAGATTCGCCGTGTTAAAGTGAAAGAAGCACGTGAAATTTTAATTGAAGAAGAATGCGACAAACTCATTGACGAAGATGCCGTAAAAGAAGAAGCACTCCGCCGTACCGAGCAATCAGGCATTGTTTTCTTAGATGAAATTGATAAAATTGCAGGCAGAGGGGGCGCAGGTGGCCCTGACGTTTCTCGTGAAGGCGTTCAGCGTGACATCCTGCCCATCGTAGAAGGTAGCACCGTCAACACCAAATACGGCCCCGTGCGCACCGACTACATGCTCTTTATCGCTGCCGGTGCTTTCCACGTTTCTAAAGTGACAGATCTGATTCCCGAGCTTCAAGGTCGTTTCCCCGTGCACGTCAACTTAAAGTCCTTAACCGAGCAAGACTTTGTCAACATCTTGACCCAAACAGACAACGCCATGACCCGTCAATATCAAGCCCTCCTCGAAGTGGACAAAGTGCACCTCACCTTTGAATCAGATGCCTTGAAAGAAATTGCCAAACTCGCCTTAAATCAAAACGAAACAGGCGAAGACCTTGGCGCACGCCGTCTTCACGCTGTCTTTGAAGCCCTCCTTGAAGACGTTTCCTTCAATGC
>CAYTPJ010000051.1:0-14131 GCA_964439755.1 uncultured Oscillospiraceae bacterium | reverse complement strand
GAATTTTGCACTTTACCACACACTGCCGAAAACTGTGACACCTATTGATTTTTTAAATAACTATACTATTTTGAAAAAGTGTGCTAAAACACGAGGTGATTTCAATGAGATTTCAAGGGGAAAACAAAATAGGCTTTACCAAAAGCATTGTTTTAACATTCTTTTCTTTATTGGTCGTCATTGGTGCATTTTTCCTTGTTTTAACTTATAGTAAAAACATCAAAAACGAGAGTGCAGAGCTTTTATTGGAAATCAACTCTCAAATTTCTAAAAACATTGAAGAAAACATCAATTACAGCTGGAACATTGCAGACTCTATCAAACAAAATTTAGAAGTGGCCGTATTTAAAAATGACGATGCATTTTTATCCTATTTGAACAAATTGTGTACTTCCTATGATATTTCAAACATCATTATTTATAACGAAGAAGGGTATAGCTTTAGCGCAGATGGCAGAACAAAGCCCAACGATTTAGCCTCCGATTTACTGTATCAGGCACGCAAAAACGATGGCAAAAACATGTATATATTAAAGTCCAGCATTGCCTTTACCATTACTTATGAGAGTAATTTGATTTTGCATAATTCTAAAATAGCAGGGTTATCCGTCATTAAAAATCTGGATGGCTTTTTGAAAACGATGAACATCGCCTCCTATGATGGAGATGCTGACATCTATTTGACAGAGGAAAATGGCTTGCTCATCAGCCAATTGACCCCACATAATGAAAATGAAGTTTTCAATGTAAACACACTGCTTGAAAACAAAAACATTCAACCCATTTTGTGCACTCACAAGGAGAACTGCCCTTCTTCCTTTAAAGAAGATGGCGTGTGGTACGTTACAGATGCCCTTTCCAGCACGTATGTAACGCACTCTAATATCCATGTCATCAACGGTATTTGGCGTTTGTTTTACTTTGTAGATAACAAAGTGGTCAACGGTTTGACGACGAACTTTTCTCTCATTGTCGCCGCCTTGTGCGTTATCGTACTCATTGCATTTTTATTGTTAGGAGGCATTTTCTACACCTCTATGTATAGGAAGAAAATGCTTCAATACACGGAAGAAATAAAATCACGCAATAAAATGATGGACTTGATGGTGTCTAACACCCAAAATGCTTTTGTGCTCACATCTATGACAAATCTACAAAATCTCTATACCTCCGAAAATTTGGAGGAAATATTGGGGGTTTCAGACTTTAAAATCATTGCAAAAGATGGCAAATATCAACTGACAGACAGCAATGACCACGTAAACAGCATATTGGCAAACCTAAACACCGAGCTATTAAGCTGGGATGGTGTATCTGAATTTTTATCCAAACACATTCTCTATAAAATGAGCAAACAAGAGGACAAGTACTTTATTATGCACTTGTATCCAACAGGGGCAGGGAAAGGCGAATGCCTTGCCATTTTTAGTGATGTGACAAGAGATAAAAAGCGTGAAGAAGAATTGGTGCTTGCTTTAAAAATGGCAGATAGCGCAAACAGAGCCAAAACGCAATTTTTATCCAACATGTCGCACGACATAAGAACGCCTATGAACGCCATCCTCAATATGACGGACTTTGCTATTGAGAACGCAAATCAACCCATAGAGCAGAGTAAATACTTGAACACAATCAAAAATTCAGCCAACCATTTGCTTCACCTCATCAATGATATTTTAGATATGAGCCGTATTGAAAGTGGCAGAACGTTGATGGAAGAAGCGCCTTTTGAGATTACAGTGGCTGTGAATGAAGTGTGTGAAATGATACATCCTCTGTGCCTTAAAAAAGACATTATGTTTACAGCCCGATATGACGATATACAATACATTACCCTGTTAGGCGACAAATTAAAATTAAACCAAATTCTAATCAACATACTCAACAATGCTGTCAAGTTTACAAAAGACAAAGGCAAGATTTCCTTGTTGGTGCACCCTGTAAAAACTGCTCAAAAGGACTGCATGTCCCTTCGTTTTGTTATTGAAGACAATGGCATTGGCATGAGCAAGGAATTTTTAAAACACATTTTTGAGCCTTTTACACGCAGTGAAAATGCCAATGCAAACCAAATTGAGGGTACAGGTTTGGGGTTGTCCATATGTAAAAGCTTTATTACTGCAATGGGTGGCACAATAGAATGCCAAAGCACACTGCAAGTAGGCTCAAAATTCACAATTGAAATTCCCTTTAAAATAGCGAAAACAAAAATTATACCAAAACACACATCTGTTTCCACCACTCAAGACATATTTAATGGTAAAAATGCACTCGTGTGCGAAGACCACAAATTAAACCAAGAAATATCCAAACGCATATTAGAAAAGCTTGGATTTAGGGTGGACATTGCAGACGATGGAGAAATCGGTGCAGACAAGTTTTTAAATTCAAACGATCACTACGACATCATTTACATGGACATTCAAATGCCCAACATGAACGGCTATGTGGCTACGTATAAAATTAGGGAAAGTGCGCATCCACAAGCCAAATCCATCCCCATTGTTGCTATGACTGCCAACGTATTCGCAGAAGATGTTGAAAAAGCAAAGTTATCAGGCATGGACGGGCACATATCAAAGCCCCTTGTCATTGATGAAATTGTTCAGGTAACCTCTCAAATACTACAAGAAAAAGAACAGGAGCAAAACCCATGAAGAAAAGTATTTTAATGCTATTTTGTCTGTCCCTCCTATTATTATCAGGATGTGCAAACAAAAAGTTGAGTGATGAATTTACAGCCAGTAATGAAATTTTCACTTACGATAAATTGGATGCAGAAAAAACAATCATTACAATTGGGCAAGCTGTATCTGCGAATTTAGATAGCACGTTAGACGAATTCATGCGTCAAAACCCTGACATTCAAGTAGTTCAAATAGAAATGACAGGAGGCAATTCACACGTAAAGCCTTGGGTGGATTGGCTACAAAAAGGGCATATTCCAGATGTGATGATGATATCTCGTCAAATTGCACTCACTGCACCTTTAGACAAATATTTTGAAGATTTAACTTCCAACCCTGTTGTCAATTTGTACCAACCCAGTTATTTAAAATCATGTACCATCAATGCACGCCTTCACTTTTTGCCCTGTCCTTCTTCTATTACAGGCCTTTTTTACAACAAACAGTTGTTTGAACAACACGGCTGGAAAGCACCCACCACCTATCAGGAATTTACAGACCTTTGTGCACAAATTACGGAGGACACAAAGGGCGCAATTAGACCTTGGAATGCAAATGCAAAATACGCTTATGTGCTCTTAAGAACAATGCAAGCCTTTACGTATGGAGAAGTGTTTGAGGGATTAGATAACCGTACTTGGTACAACGAATTTTTGCTCGGCAATCAAACGTATCAAAGCCATATGAAACCTTTTTATGATATTGCTGAAGATATGTTCAAAAAAAATCTAATCACTGTGGATGACTTTTCATTTAGTGCCACACAAATTACCAAGGATTTTTTATCTGGAAAGCTCGCCATGTTTATCAGCGATGCCTCCAATCAGCTGTTAAGCAATGGCTTTGAAATGCTCCCTGTTCCTGCATCCAACGGCAAAAAAGGATACATGTTTGAAGACATTACACAGTGCTTGTTAAAGCCAATTAAAAAGCGCACTCAAAAGCAAGAACAGGCTGTGCAAAAGTTCATAGAATTTATGAGCACATATGAAGCACAGAACATCTATTCAAAAAATTCCATCACCATTAGTTGTTTAATAGATAACAATGATATTGAAAAAGGGGTGCCCCAAGTCATCTTAGATGCTCAAAAAGAGGGCAGAATGTTCTCCCCCATCTACTTTATGCCAAGCAACACGCCCCCTACTTACGATGCGCCAGCAATCATACGTCAAGGCTTACTTGCTATCGCAAAAGGAGAAATGACAGCAGAAGAAGGCATGCAGGCATTTGACCAAGCACACACAAAAATGCTGAACGACAAATCCACTGTTCCACTGGATACCATTGCCACTGCGACAGAAGACTTTACTATTTTAGAAACTTCTACCTATTTTGCAGACATGTTTAGAGAAAAAGCAAATGCAGACATTGGGCTTTGCTTGAACAACGTCACATACCGTGGCAACATAATGCGCATATTTTAAGGCGATATCACAAATATGCACTTGCCCACCTTGCTCATGCGTTCCTTAGGCAATGGTAGCACACTTCATAAAGCACGCATGACAGGCGAACAAATATTCCATGCTTTTAACGACACTGTAAGCTATGCCACCAACATCAACCAAGGGATTTTTGCTGTGTCCGGGCTTAAATGCACTGTTGCACCTTGGAACGAAGAAAAAAACAGATATTTAGCTGTCACACTTCCTGATGGCACGCCATTAGACCCAAAGAAAACATATACTGTTGCTTTTTGGGAAGGCACTGTAAAAGAAGAATATATTGGCGAAATCATTAAAACATATGAAGGCAAATTTACAGACATTTTAAAAGAAAAGCTCTTAAAAGACAAAAACATTTCCCCTGCTAAAGATGGCAGAATAACACTCGTTTGGGAATAATCCTTTACATATACTAAAAAAGGGGCATACATATGAAAAGATTTTTACTCCTCCTGTTGTGCTTTACTCTCTTGTTGGGAGGATGTGCAAACAACAAAAAAAACAATCCGTATACTGCTCATAACGAAATTTTTACTTACGACAGAGTAGACAGCCACAAAACTGTGATTACACTCGGACAAGCTGTATCCCTCAACTTAAACCAAGTTGTGGATGAATTTATGCGCCAAAATCCTGACATCCAAGTGGTTCAAATGGAAATGACAGGAGGCAACGAATACGAAAAACCATGGATTGATTGCATAAAAAACGGAGATGCACCCGATTTGGTGATGGCGTCTTTGCGTGTTGCAAAAAACGTTCAGCAAGACAAGTATTTTGAGGATTTAACTGCCAACCCTGTTGTAGCTTTATATCAACCAGGGCATTTAAAAGCATGTACAATAGATGCAAGATTGTATTGCTTACCCAGCCCCTCCTCCGTTACAGGGCTATATTGCAATAAAACGCTCTTTGAGGAATATGGATGGAAAATACCAGATAGTTTTGATGCATTTGTGTCATTGTGCGAACAAATCACTTTAGACACAAAGGGTGCAGTTAGACCATGGAATGCCAATGCAAAATACGGTTCTGGCATTATCAACACACTGCAAGGCTTTGCGTATGGTGAATATTTGGGTGGTGTTGAAAATCGCACATGGTATCATGATTTTATCATTGGAAAACAGACTTTTGAAAGTCACATGAAACCCTGTTATGACGAGGTGAATGCCTTGTTTGATAAAAATCTCATTACAGTGGAAGATTTTTCTTACAGTGCTACACAAATAAGTAAAGAGTTTAATTCAGGCAAGCTTGCCATGTTTGCCTCTACTGCCTCCAAACAATACTTAGATAATGGTTTTGAACTCATTCCTTTCCCTGCTACAAATGGAGAAAAAGGGTATTTCTATGAAGATGTTACACATTGCCTTTTAAAGCCCCTCAAAGAACGCACTGAGAAGGAAAACCTTGCCACTCAGAAGTTTTTAGAATTTATGAGTACAAAAGAAGCTCAGGCGCTTTACACGCAAAATTCTTTTGTTATCAGCTGTTTGATTGATAACAATGATGAAGAAAACGGAATTCCACCAGCTATTTTAAGCGCACAAAAAGAGGGCAGAATGTTTACCCCTCTTGACCTTGCACCTTTGAATAAAACACCTGGATATGCACCCTATACAATCATAAGAGAGGGTTTACTGAGCATCGCAAAAGGCGAAATGACATCAGAAGATGCCCTCAAAACTTTTGATAAAGCCCATTTAGAAATAGTCAACAATAATGAAACGATTGAATTAGACACGATAGCAACTGCATTAGAAGATTTCACTATTTTAGAAACTTCCACTTATTTTGCAGATATGTTTAAAGAAAAGGCAAATGCAGATATCGGTTTGTGCCTAAACAATACCACATATCGTGGCAATTTGATGAAAATCTATAAAGGCAAGATGACACAAGCCTCTATCAATAACCTACTCATGCGTTCTTTAGCCAACAAAAGCACCCTCCAAAAGGTGCGTATGACAGGAGCACAAATTTTAAAAGTGCTCAATGACCCGATAGACTTTGTCACCAACATCCATCAGGGTATTTATGCTGTATCTGGGCTAAAATGCACAGTTGCACCTTGGAACAGTGTACAAAAAAGGTATATAAAAGTTACACTGCCAGATGGTACGCCATTAGACCAAAACAAGGAATACACTGTTGCTTTTTGGGAAGGTACAATCAAAGAAGAATATGTTGGCGACATCATAGAAACATATGAAGGTAAATTTACAGACATTTTAAAAGAAAAGCTTTTGAAGGACAAAACCATTTCCCCTGCTAAAGATGGCAGAATGACACTCGTTTGGGAGTAAAAATCAACACATAAAACAGCCTATTCTTGAAAAACTTCTTATATTTCTACACAAAAATGCCCATCCTTCTTGTACATTTACAAAAAAGATGGGCGTTTTATTATTATTTTCTGTTTTTAGGATTGGAGCACAGCCATAAGGCATTTTCATAAACCATGTAAATGCAGTTCTTACATTTAACAGTTGCACCACATTTCGTACAGTGTTTTGAAAACGTCCCTACTATATAAGGGAGGGGAAATTTTCCATCCGAATTATCCCATTTGCATATGTTGCATCTAAAATAATCGCACTTAAACCCAAAAGATACAACCAAGCGACCATCTGCTTTATAGCAGCTGCCACCTGAAACATCGTCCAATTCATTGTCCGTCATTTCACCTGTTTTGTGAAATCTATTGTAGTATGCCTTGATTTCTTCCTCTGAAACCTCCAAATGGTTTTCCTTTGCAAAGGAAAACAGTTCCTCCACGCTCTCTGCTTGTTGCACCTTTTTGAGTAAATCCATATTTTCCATAATATTTCCTCCTTTTATTTTTCATCCAGATAAATTTTTCTACCTAAAACACATAAGGCACCTTACCTTGATGATTCCTAAACTTTATCATCATTCAGTTGACAAATCTTTTCTTGTGCCCACTCGTGTATACTATACCCATTCTTCATGTATATTTACAAAAGAAAGGGTGCGATTATTTGTTTTTGTTTGCAGGATGATTGCACAGCCACAAACCTTTTTCGTAAGTCATATAAGCGCAATATTTACATTCTACTGTCGCACCACATCGACTGCATATTCTTGAAAAAGACCCAACGACAAATGGTTTTGTAGAATGTGTTTCGAACCGATCGCTTTTACACATACCACATTTAAAACCATCACAATAATGCCAAATACTCACAATCAAACGGCCGTCTGTTTTATGGCAACCCCCACCTGAAACATTGTTCAACTCATTGTCCGTCATTTCACCTGTTTTGTGAAATCTATTGTAATATGCATTGATTTCTTCCTCTGAAACTTCCAAATGATTTTTCTTTGCAAAGGTGGACAATTCTTCCACGCTGTTTGCTTGCTGCACTTTCTGAAGCAAATCTGAATTTTCCATCATTATTCCTCCTTACAATGTGCATTTCATAGTATATCTTTCATATACATTTTCAATTTTCCAAGTGCCTTATTGTGCAACAATTTCACATTAGAATAAGAAATGTCCATCACTTCGGCAATCGTCTTTAAACTATAATCCAAATAATACTTTAAAACAATGAGCTCTCTGCTTCTCTCGTCCATTTTTTCAAGGGCAATTGCCAATTCTTCTAATGTTTCTTGTTTTAAAATATGGTCTTCCATTTGGAAATTGGATGATATGTCTGCGCTCAATTCGGCAACTTGTTTGTGTGTTCTAAAATAATCAATCACTGTATTGCGTGTGATGGTGTAAATCCAAGTAGAGAGAGAGGACTTCGTACTGTCAAACGACTCTAATTTGCTAAACACCTTCATAAATACATCTGACACAAGGTCTTCCACCTGAAACACATTGGACACCTTGCCTCTTATGTATCCCTGAACTTTATTATGATACAGTTCATAAATCCGTTCTTGCTCCGACTCGTGCATAGAATTATCCTCCTTTTATAGGAGAATGGTCGTTTACATTCACTTCACCTGCCGCATTTACATACGTCAATTGATCATCTGACAAGATATTTGCATATTTTTCTTCCACCGTTTGAAGGATATTTGCAAGGCGTTTATTCTTTTCAAATTTCTGAAAATCAAAGAGTTTTTTTACTATATTTTCGATAACGCATCATCCTTTCTCAATCGATAATAGGCGTTCCATTATGCCACAAAGAGAGTGTTTGAGGTATTTTTTTATGATATCCCTCTTTGTAGAAGAAGCATCTTGCCATGTCTTTGCCCAAATAAGTGTCCGTTGTGATCCAAGCAATGGCAGGGCATCCACCTTGACAATATTTGTAGTAGGGACATTGCTGACAGTCTGGATTTTGCTTTAATCTATCCCCCACTGTTAAGCATACTTTATCCAAATATGCCCCCGATTGGAGCACAGTTTGAAGAGGCGTTTTTTTGATATTTGCTAAAGAAATACCTTCTTGAATAAACCTACCAGACATTTGGTGACAAGGATATACTTCGCCATCTGCTGCCACTGCGACCATGCCTCTCGCACCTGGACATACGGGCAAACTGTCACGATATTTTTGCGCATTGCCATCACAAGGGCGCATTTTAAACATTTTACGGTCGGGATAAAGCGTCATAAAAATCCAAAAATCAATGGTAATGGACAAGTCAAGCATCATCACTTCTTTTGAAAGTGCGAGCATCGCATCATAATATTCTTGCATGCTGAGGGTGGCATCCCCTGCATTTTGAATCCATCTGGGTGCTTCTGTGGTGCGAATGATGCGAATTTCTTCTACATCCAGTGCATCCAGCAGTTTGATGGTCGGGAGCATCGCTTCCACATTGCGCCTGTTCACATTTGTTTGTGCCTTTACACGGAAACCAAATTGCTTGCATAGTTTAATCGCATTTAAAGCAATTTCTTCTGCCCCTTTTTTATTTCTCAACCAGTCGTGATGCCCTACACCATCAAAGGATATTTTAAACAATGGGTCTGCACCAATATCCTTTAAATCTTGCAAAATTTTCTCATTGATAAAGAAACCATTCGTATTGATTTCTTCCACAAACATACCATGGTCATAAATGCTCTTTACAATATCAAAAAAATGTTTGTGGAGCATGGGTTCGCCCCCTGTTAATGTAAAGGCATTGACTCCACACAATTGGGCTTCCTCAATCAGTTTTTGAGCTTCTTCCCATGTCCATTCTGCCATCAAAGGTGCATTGTCAGCCGCATTAAAGCAGTGCAAACAATTATAGTTACACTTTCCTGTAATCATCCAATTCATTTTGGGAAAATATCTGTTTTCGCACGACAAATATTTTTGCCAAGCTGTGAGCGCTTTTTCCCCTTTTGCACAGGGCATAATCAGCCTTTTTTCAAGCAACAGTTGAAGGGTTTCTGATTCGTTTAAAGGCGTGTTGCCGTCACATTGGAGCAATAGCTCAAACTCCTTTTTTGAAATGCCTAACGCTATTTCATAACCTTTCGCATAATAAGCATACGGCACCAACCACCATGAACGCAGAGCAATGTCTTCATTTAGAACATAATACATCATTTTTTTCTGATTTAAACCTCTCATTTCTGTTTTATTCGGGTTACACTTATTGATACGATAAAATATGAAAAAGGGACAATTTTTTTAATCCAAATCCAATCTTTGTCTTTCCACAAGTTCAGAAAAGAAGCCTTTTTGATCAATCAGCTGTTCATACGTGCCATCTTCGATGATTTTGCCTTTATCCAGCACAATAATTCGATCACAATGTTTAATGGTAGAAAGCCTATGTGCAATCACAATGCGAGTGCACTTTAACTTTTCCAAAGAATCAGACACGAGCTTTTGCGTGAGGTTATCAAGGGCAGAAGTTGCTTCATCAAGCATAAGTATTTTGGGCTTGGGTGCAATGGCTCGTGCAATCATCACACGCTGTCTTTGCCCTCCTGAAATGCCTCCTGAACCTTCTGAGATGATCGTATGCATACCCATGGGCATATGTCGGATATCTTCTGCAAGCCCTGTAAGCTCTGCCGCCTCCCATGCCTCTTGAAGCGTAAGCCACGGTGCAGAAATCACGATATTTGAATAAATATCGCCCATAAACAGTTTACCATTTTGCATAACAACACCAATTTTTTTACGTAAGGACTTCACGTCCAACCCATTCAAATCATTGCCATCATAATAAACA
This sequence comes from uncultured Oscillospiraceae bacterium, assembly GCA_964439755.1. Lineage (GTDB taxonomy): Bacteria > Bacillota > Clostridia > Christensenellales > Aristaeellaceae > CAYTPJ01. The sequence goes on along the minus strand of CAYTPJ010000051.1, from coordinate 3,831 downwards.
GACCCTTTTTGAGGCACTTCAAAGCCTAAAAGCAGACGCATTAGAGTAGACTTACCACACCCTGTTTTCCCCACGATGGCAACATATTCGCCCGATTTAATCTTTAAAGAAATATCATCTAACACAAGTGGCATAGACTCATTGTATCTAAATTCTACGTTATTGAGTTCAATGTTGCCACTCACACGAGTTACAATGCGCTTTCCCTCTGACACTTCTGGCACATTTTCCAAAATAGGCTTTGCCATATCCACAATGGGTTTAATGTTCGCAAACACAATTGCAATACCCGCAAGCTCCATAAATGCCCCTGACACCATACCATATGCCGTATTGAAAGAATAATAGTCTGCCACAGTGACATTGGAAGAAATAGCGACTACATACATCACAATTGCGCCTGTAAGGGAAATAAGCATACTGAACACACTATTGATTTTTAAGAACATAGGTGGGTTATACTGCAAAGTTGCACTTTGAGCATACAAATTGCCCCAACGAGAAAAGGCTCTCTTTTCTGCGCCTGACAGTTTGATTTTTTGCACACCTGAAATGAGTGCATAGGTTAAACCACTCTCTTTTGCACCCAGCTCCATTGTTTTTTTGGATATTTTCATTTGAACAAATGACGTGACCAGCGTGAGCGCTAAAGTAGCAAGCGTAATGATTACAGAAGGCAAAACAAGCGCTTTTGCATATATAAAAATTTGAGAAATATATGCAAGAGAAAATACAGAGGTAAGCCCCGTGGTGAGCATCGTATCGACTAAACTATTACACAATATGCCAATATATTGTGCCCTGCTGGACAATTCACCCGAACTATATTCTCTAAAAAAACTAACAGGCAAAGACATCACACGCATCATGGTTGCCCCTTGCACACACACATTGAGCTTTGTGTTAATGCGTGATAGCACAATGGACTTAACAGAGCTCATCAACATACTACTGACTAACGTACACAGAGAAAATATGGATATGCCGAGCAATAATTTTGTATTTTGAGAAGCGATCACTGTGGAAAACAATAAATTGTTGATTTTTGGCATCAACATACCTACCAATGTAAGCGCAAGCGTTGCTCCCCCTATCATTAAAAAATCAGATAGAGAAAGTAAACGAACAATATATTGCATAAGGTCTGGAATGCTCAATTTTTTTAGAGGAAAAGGAAGATAAAAGGCAATCGCTTCATCTTCAAATGTCTCCTCGTTTTTATGCGTAATTTTAACGGATTTTTTTGTGTTTGGGTCTACATAGTGATAACCGGTTATTTTAGAAGGAATAAGCGCTACAATGCTTCCATCCTCTTTTTTTCTACATAGCATTGCACCAATTGCGTCTTTATACCACCCTTGAGTCAATTTCACTGTGCGCTGCATAATGCCATGAGGGCGCATCATGTATTCCAATTGGTCATTCATATCCACAATGTTATCTGGCAATTCCTTTGCTTGGACATGATAATACTTTAAAATTTCGCCTATTGCATTTTTCGTGACTACTTTATCATCATTGAGTGCATTTTTAACTTTTTCACCCATCACAGCCCCTGCAATGTTGATAAAAGCGTCCGAAAATGTTGCATTGTCGCTTTGCTTACGTTGCTTAATCTGTTCATCAAACCAACCCATAATACCCCTCCTTTACTCGTTTGATACCAGCTGTGTATACATACCATTTTTTTGATACAGCTGTTCATGCGTGCCTCTTTCAACCACTTCGCCGTAGTCAAGCACTACGATTTCATCACAATCTCGAATGGTAGACAATCTATGTGCAATCACAACACATGTAACGCCTCTATCTTTGATGGACTTGACTGTGTCATACTCCGTTTTCGCATCCAGAGCAGAAGTTGCTTCATCTAAAATGACCATGGTCGGGTCTTGTGCGAGCACACGTGCAATTTCCATACGTTGCCTTTGCCCACCTGAAAACTCTTTGCCACCCTCCATCATTTTATACTGGTAGCCCCCTTCACGCTTCATAATATCTTCGTGAAGCTGTGCATCACGAGCCGCCATAATCATTTCAAAATCTTCGATCGTCTCATCCCACATTTTAATATTGTTTTGAATGGTATCTTCAAACAAAATAACATCTTGATCCACAACTGCCAAAGAGCCTCTGAACACAGAACGGTCAATTTCTTCCATGCTTTTTCCGTCAAAGAGTATTTCCCCACTCCACGGCTTATAAAGCCCTGAAATAAGCTTAGACAATGTAGATTTGCCACATCCGGACGACCCTACAAAAGCCACTCTGTCGCCTGGATTTAGCGTGAGATTAAAATCCTTAATCAAAGGTGGTGCAAGCCTTGAATACCCAAAAGTAACATTTTTAAGTTCTATTTTACCAGTGAGTTTCGCATATGAAACATTTTCTTTCTCATTTTCAAAATTAACATCTGTCGGATAGTTCATTACATCTTCTACACGTTCCATTTGGGTACGCATTTCTTGCAATGTTTGACCTGCCGAAATGAGCATCATAGCAGGTGAAGAAAAAGAGCCTAAAAAGCCTTGAAAAGCCATAATCATACCTACGGTAAATTCACCCATCATCGTTAAGTATACGCCAATAATGAGTACGCTCATATTTGCAATACCCGACACAAGAGAAGGCACCATACCAAGCAATTGTTCCAACTTTGCATACTTCACTTCTTGCGTGTTCACACTCGCTTGATAGCCTGCCCATTTTTCAAAAAATCCATTTTCAGCGCCACTTGCCTTGATGGTTTCTATCATCTCAATGCCTGCCACCGTAGCGCCTGCCAATTTCCCTGCATCACGCATTTGAACACGTGTGATGTTGATGCGCTTTTTAGAAATAATTTGAGATACAAATAAATTGACAAATATGGAAGCAACCCCTACTAAGGTAAGCACCCAGTTATACCGAATCATCACCACGAGGTAAAATACCATCATGGCTGCTTGAAGCACCAAGGGAGCAAACACAGAAACGAGTGTTTTGGCAATAGAAGCGTTGGAAGACTGTCTACCTTGAATATCCCCTGCCATGCGCTGTGAAAAAAACTCCATAGGCATACGCAACACTTTCCACATAAAAGAGCTGTTGCCCACCACAGCCATTCTGCCATCCATACGCAAAGAATACGTGGCACTTATCCACGCAATTACAATTTGAAGGAAACTCATAAAAGATAAGCCTATGATGAAAGGCATCACCCATTCAGGGTTTTTGTGTGTCAAAAGATTATCTAAAAACACACGGGAAAAAGCCGGGTTAATCACTGCCATTAAAGAAGAAATCACTGTGGTCAACACCACAAACCATACAGCAGTTTTTGCGCCCTTGAGCCTGCCTTTTGCAAAGTCGACCACAGAGCGCTGTTTGCCTTCTTTTACAAAGTCTGGCCCTGGTTCAAACATCAGACAAATGCCTGTAAAAGATTCGTCAAATGTTTTCATAGGCACTGTGTATGTGCCCTTTGCAGGGTCATTGATGACAGCTTTATCGCCCTTAAAACCATTGAGCACAACAAAGTGATTAAAGTTCCAGTGAATAATACACGGGAACTTTCCATTTTCTTTTAAATCCTTCGGTTCATAACGATAGCCCTTGGCAATCATCCCATAACTACGTGCAGCCTTGAGTACATTCTTTGCGTTTGAACCATCACGAGATACACCACAATCAGCACGCACTTGTTCAAGGGGAATCCATTTTTCATAGTATGCCAAAATCATGGTAAGAGAAGCGGCGCCACATTCAAGCGCTTCTAACTGCATCACCACAGGTACTTTTTTTGCATACCCTTTTTTCACCGGACTCTTAATGTTGGATTTTTTTTGATTT
>CAYTPJ010000050.1:0-14169 GCA_964439755.1 uncultured Oscillospiraceae bacterium | reverse complement strand
AAATATTATGTTGTTTACATGGTAACTTCAACCATCACACCGGACTTAAACTCCACCGTGTATTGATCTTCATATATAGTAATTTTCTGAATCAGTCTACGAGTCAAATTCTCATTATAGCTTTCAAGTTTTATCGGTTGCTCATCAAGAAATACCATCATATCCTCGATTCGCTGTTTCACACCCTCACGCTCTGCCTGCAATATCAGAACATTCTGCTTTTCTTCTCGCAGGGTATCAATTTCATCCGCTATATCCTCATAATCAGCTTTTGAATTCACTCTGTTTAAAAGTTCTCTCTGCAACTCCTCCAGTTGAGTATTGATTTCTGATATAGCACTGTTTGTATTCTCCGATATGACCATCTCTATATTTGCTTTTAATGCCGGAAGAAAAGTATCTCGTCCTCCAAGTGTCTTGTTTATAGCGCCCACTACAACACTCTGCAAATCCGATTCCAAAATGGTATGGGCATCACATTTATCGGGGCCGTGTTCCACTCGGTTGCAACAGCGCCATACTGTGGAGTGTTTCCCACGGTTATTCCACTGTATTCTTCTGTAAATGTCACCACATTTTGAGCAACACACAATACTTGATAAAGCATACTTACTGCTGTAAACTCTTTTCTTTGATGTTTCTCCGCTACGAAGATTTGCTCGCCTTACCATTTCCTCTTGCACCTGCATATAAAGGTCACGGGGAATAATAGCTTCGTGGCTGTTCTCAACATAATATTGCGGAACAATACCAGTGTTCTTTACTCGCTTTTTAGTAAGGAAATCCACGGTATAAGTTTTTTGTAAAAGTGCATCTCCGATGTATTTTTCGTTACTCAGTAATTCCGAAACTGTACGCTTCGGCCACTTATCTTTTCCAGTAGGTGATTTAATTCCTCTTTGCTCCAACTCTTTCAAAATACCAACTATGCTTTTACCGTCTACATACCATGAAAATATCATCTGCACGACAACAGATTCATCTTCATTAATAATAAGCTTTCCATCTTCATCATGATCATATCCATAGCATTTTCTATCATATAGTTTTGATGTGCCTTGAGCAGCCTTTTGTTTGATACTCCATCTAATATTTGCACTTCTGGATTCATTTTCAGCCTGTGCTAAAGATTCGATTATAGATATCATAAGTTCGCTATCAGTTTCGTTTGTATCCAAATTCTCCTGCTCAAATATAACTCTGACATCTAACTCCTTAAGTTGTCTTAAAGCTTCCAAAGTTTCTACCGTATCTCTTCCAAATCTACTCATACTTTTAGTTATTATGATATTTATTTGTTTAGACTTACAATCTTCCAACATTCTATTAAAATCTTTTCTGACTGATTTTTCTTGGGCAGATGCAACATCTATGTAAATATCAATTAATCGCCACTGCTCTACTGTAGATACCATCCTTGTTAATGCAGAGATTTGTGTGGTTAAACTTTTTAATTGTTCATTGGAACTTGTGCTAACACGTGCATATATTCCTACTTTTCTTTCAAGCTTTGCACAATTTGCAGGTATATAATTTACAAATTTATCCACTCAACCCTATGACAATTTTCAAGGTCGAGTTGACAGAAATACTGGCAATTCATCAAGGGCTTACAGGTTCTTGAAATATGCAAATTACATTACATCCCTTGATTTCAGTAGGTTTCTGACCTATTGTACCTAAATTCTTGACATCAACACCACAGTTTCCACGTGAGATGTCCAAGAGAACATATCCACGGGTTGCACTTTTTGCACGGTGTAGTCCTTCTCGGTGAGGATTTTGAGGTCACGAGAGAGGGTGGCAGGGTCACAGCTGACGTAGACAATGCGCTCAGGGGAGGCGTTTAAGATGGCAGAGAGCACTTCTTTTTCTGCGCCTTTTCTTGGAGGATCCAACACGATGACATCAGGTTTTAAGCCTTCATTTACAAGCTGGGGAAGGAGTGTTTCAGAGGGAGCAGCGTGGAAAGTGACGTTGGATACATGGTTGTGCTCTGCGTTCTTTTGCGCATCCTTGACAGCATCTTCTACAATTTCAATGCCGATGACGTGCTTGGCTTTTTGGGCGAGCAAGAGGGAAATGGTGCCTGCGCCACAGTAGAGATCCACAGCTGTTTGGTGCGCTTTAAGGTCTGCAAATTGCAGGGCAGTTTGGTATAACTTTTCTGTTTGCACAGGGTTGATTTGGAAAAAGGAAAGAGGGGAAAGGAAATACGTGAAGTTGCACAGCGTGTCTGTCAGACGGTCTTTGCCAAAGAGTGTTTTGTAAGAAGAACCTAAAATAACATTGTCGCCTTTTGCATTGACGGACAAACAGAAGGACACGAGTGCAGGCACTTTTTCTCTCAAAAGATCAACCAGTTCATTCAAATAAGGCACATTGTATGTGGAAGTGACGAGCACAGCCATGACTTCATTGCTTCTTGAAACTCTGGAAACAACGTGGCGCACTGCTCCTCTTTTGGTGTATTCATCGTAGCAAGAAATGTTGTATTTTTTAATCCAAAAAAGCACAGTGTTGGACACGATGTCGCTTTCTTCTTTGGAAATAAGGCAAGAGGTGATGGGTACAAGACGGTGACTGCGAGGGGCATAAAAGCCCACAGCAGGTTGTCCAAAAAGGTTTACAACAGGCATGGCCGTTTTGTTTCTATAATGAAAAGGTGTTTCCATGGAAAGGATGTCTTCAACAGGCACGTCAATGCCTCCAATGCGCTTTAAATTGTCCTTCACAGTTTGGCGCTTGATTTGAAGGCTTTCTTGATACGTCATGTGGAGTGCAGTGCACCCACCACACATCCTGTAATGTGGGCAAGGGGGGGCAACACGGGCAGGGCTTTTTTTGAGTATTCTTTGTATGCGTGCAAAAGCGTAATTCTTTTGACATTTGGTGATTTGCACCACCAATTCTTCCCCTTCTAATGCGCCCTGTACGAACACTGCCATGCCTTCTACGTGCGCCACGCCGTTCATCATGCCATCTACATTTTCTATTGTGAGCGTGATTTGGTCATTCTTTTTAAGCATTTGTTATACCTTCATCTTTCTTGTTTCAATATTCGTTTTCTTGTCACAGATATCGCCCAAAGTAAAGGTTTTGGGCTTTAAAGTCCCTTCTTTTTGGACACAATCAAACAGCGTGTTTTTGTTGATTGCAGGCACTAAAATGCCCACAGCGCCTTCTTCTTGCACCAAGTATTGCACATTTTCTTCCCCTTGTACATAGTGCGTTTGAAGCAAAGTATCTTTATCTAACAGCATTTGCACAGTGTTTACAGGGAACAGGTGCAAGGGGGATAAAAAGCGCAAAGGCAAGCTCCCTTTTTCGTGCACGAGCACAATGTCTGGGTTGTCCAACTCTAAAACGGGTTGCGCGTCTTTCAGCAAACTTTTAATGTAAGAAGCAGACGTTTCAAAGAACACTCTGTGTAAGGGCTCTAAATGCAAATGATCGTCTGATATATTTACAATGTTTACAGAAATATAGCGTGCAGGGTGCGTGTTTTTTTCTTCATCTGATAGAGAAGGTTTTATTTGCGCCCAGTACAACAAGGCGGCTTTTAAAATTTCTTGCCCTTCTAAAATTGCATATGCGCTTTTATTTTCTGCACATGCGTTTTGATAGGCGCAGAGGGCAGACAGCGTTTCAAAAAGCGTTTGTTCTTCTTCTATTTTGTACCCTTTTATATGCGTGTTGTGTTCTTTTATTGTAAAATCATACAGCGCATTGTTTTTATTCATATTGTTAAATAAAGGCTCTAACACAGTTTTTTGTGTGTCAGAAATACCCAATATGACATTGGACAATTCAAACATGCCCTTTTTTCTAATGTGCATAAAAGTAGAAAGAAGTGCTTCTTCTGGCGCTTTCATCCACTCGAATAAAGAGGAACGATTGAACATTTCCAAGTCGAGCGTTGCTAAAAGGCTGAGCTGTGTGCCGTGCGCATTTTCTTTCTCTGTTAAAATCATACCCTTTACAGATGTGCTCATCATATTTTCTTTCGCATATGTTTGCATAACTTGTAAGAGCGCAGGTATTCTTTCTTCTTTTTCATCTAAATAACACTGGGGCAAAAGCATGTGCAAAGAGGAAGGTGCGTTTTTCACCTCTTGATATTTTTTATCCCAATAGTCCTTTTGCGCTGCATACTGGTCATATGCAACGGTTGCCCATTTTTCTATATTTATATCTGGTTGTGGCAACAAAAATGTGCCTGTGTGTATGGGTAAATCTGAAAAATCTTTCAAGTAAATGCCTCCTTCAATATCGTCCCTTATCAGTGTACAGCATTTTGACAATATGTGCAACTAAAAAAAGCAAAAACCCACCCTTTTGGGTGGGAAAAAATCATAAAGTTTGCACATAGATAGGCTCTATGTGAAAAAGTTCAAGGGAAGTGTGCGTTCTATCCACATATCTTTCTAAATACACTTGTTTGTTGCCCATGGGGGAGATTTTGATGCGCAAGGTTTCTCCATTTTCGATTTGCTCTTTAAAGCGTTTTAACCCCATAACAAGGGGCTCTCCTGTGTTAAAAGCATCTGCAAGAAGGAGGTTGTTGGCATACACTTGGAGCACATCGCCTGAAAACAAAAAGCTGAGCTTTACATCGTGGCAGTGCGCAAAAACATCTTTGGGCACGTGGAGTGTGTATTCATTGCATTCGGTTAATTTGTCTGTAAAAAGATATTTGGTGTACTTGTTTTGAAAGCGCATTTTGATGTCTGAATTTTGGAGAAAAATATCAGGCACATAGTCTTTTTTTTCTATTTCAAGCTGTTTAAAGGCTTGCAAGGTGTGGTCAAACAGCAAAGGCGCAGAGCGCAATGCGCCAAACAAAGTGGGTGTGTTGTGATGCTCTATGAGTAAATCGTCCGTCAAATACACACGCTTTTCTTGCGTGTACATTTTGAGCGCATCTAAGAAGGAGAGCAACACGATTTGTGTATTTTTTTCTTTAAAACACACGTGCAAAGAAGGGGTAAGGGGCACAATGTCCTTGTCCTTGAGCTTTATGTAAGGGGCAACGCCTTCTACTTCAAAGCAGAAAAGCGTGGTGATGCCCTGGTTTTGAGTTGTAAGCAGGGGTTGAACAGTGGCAAACTCTATATCTAAATCGCCATATTGCATATGGAAGGGGAAAGCGCACATTCTTTTTCTTGGAATGGACAAGGGGCGAGGGAGGGTATAGGTTGTGCCATCGGGGAGAGAAATGGACAAGTGCAGGTCGGATATTTTTTCCACATGCATGTTTCTATGATAAGTGGAGAAAAAGAGGAAACCTTGCCCTTGCTCATTGCTTCTAAAGAGCACACGAGGGGTGTAAGGATCTTTGATGCTTTTGGGTGTTGTGTCAGGGTAAAAAGGGTGTAAGGTGGGGAGTAATTCGCTGTGTAAATGCATAAACATGTGGAGCAACTTTAAATAGTCAAAAGAAGGCCTTTTAAAGCCATACTCGGACAATGGGGCTTGAAAGTCGTATGATATTACAGGGCAATCATTGGGATAAGAAGTGTCTTTACTTTCTTGATAAAGCCCTAACGCTCCACTTGGATTTCTGCCTCCATGGTATACATAATAGCCTGTCAAGTTATTTCCTTTTGCAAGGGACACAAAGGGCAATGTGTACACATCCATTTCGTCAATGACAGGGCGCCTGTGATGCGTTACTTGAATGCCCGGGCCTGTTTCGCACGTGGCATAGGGGTAATCTTTCAGCACTTGTTCATCTTGTAGCCTTTTGGTGACTTTGATTTGGTCATTGCCAATATCTGTATTGTTGCGCCCTTTTTCAAAATAAAAGTTGGTGGAAGGGGGCAACATGTGGAGAGAGTCATCCCACGGCGCATCTGGATATCCACCAAAAAGGGGCAATACTTCGTTTTTTGGAAACTCAATCACGCCATTGCCTGACCACCCTGTGACGGTGTAATAAGGCACATCCAGCCCGTGTTTTTGGGCGATTTTTTTAAGCGTTAAAAGGTGGTCTGGTTGGTTGACCAACTCATTGTCCACTTGGAGCAAAATAATGGGGCCATCTTCTTTAAACAACAAGCCCTTTACTTGCTCTGCATATTGCTGATACAGCCTGTCCACATATTGCAAATACACAGGGTCATTGGTGCGCATATGGGCAGTTTTTTCAAATATCCAGTCAGGGAAACCACCGTTTCTCGCTTCTCCGTGTGCCCAAGGGCCAGGGCGCAAGGCAACGTACAAACCGACTTTTTGGCATGATTTTACAAATGTTCTCAAATCACGGTCAAAAGTAAAGTTGAAAACGCCCTCTTGTTCTTCATGAAAAATCCAAAACAGGTAAAAAGCGACAATTTCCACGCCCCCTGCTTTCATTTTTTCAAGCTCCATTTCCCAATCTTCCGGATTGTAGCGTGTAAAATGAAACTCTGCCATCACAGGGTACCAAGGCTTATTGTTTTTTATAAAATATTCATTGCATACGGAAAGACAAGTGGTGCTATTTTGATTTGCACTTTCTGATCCCATGATGAAATGCGTTTGTTTAATGCGCTCAAATGGTTGGATTTGAATGTTCATAGCCTATCCTTTCTGGTGAAAATTTTTTTCTCTATCAAATATGATGCCAGGGCCATAGGGGGCAAAGGCAGTCATGATATAAGAGTTTACACAATTATCCTTGTTCTCGTATGCAAAAGACCACATTTTGTAGCACATTTCACGTACAATAGGGGCATATTCGCTCTTTGTAGAGTCTTTTATACCATGCAAGAGGTTGTGCATTTCGTGTGGGTCATTTTGCAAGTCATACAGTTCATCATAGTCAAAGGCATTGAACACATACTTGTATTTTGTGTTCCACACAGCACGCTGAATGCCATACACTTCGTTGCCGTTGGACTGGGAATAGCACTCTGTGCGCCATGCTTGAGGCTTTTCGTTCTTTAAAAAAGGAAGGAGTGATTTGCCTGCAAAATACCTGTCCGTTTTGATGTTTGCCATGTCTAAAAAAGTGGGGGCATAGTCAGCGATGGATACAAAAGCACTTTCTTCTCTACCACCATTTTGAACACCAGCGCCACCTACCATGGAGCAGATGTTGTATGCTTCTTTAAAACAAGGCAAACCCTTTGCCCACAAGCCGTGTGCGCCCACATAGTCGCCATGGTCAGACAAGTATAAGAGCGTGGTATTTTTAAACATATCCTGCTCTTTTAATGTGTCCACCAGCTTGCCAAACAGATAATCTTCATAAGAGCAAAATGCGTAAAAACGGCGAATGCTCTCTTTGTGTTCTTGCTCTGTTAATTGGTCATATCTATCTTTGGTACGGCGATAGAGGGCAGGCTTATCCTGCATGTCATCATGAAAACTTTGGGGAAGTTCAATGTCGTTGATGTCATACATGTCCAAAAAACGCTGTGGCACAAAGTACGGGTCGTGGGGGCCAGCAGGGCCTACGAACAAAAAGAAAGGGTTGCTTTCTTTTTGGTTGGATATTTCAATGATTTTTTGCACAGCAGTCTCTGTGATTTCCTTGTCTTTATAGGGGCTTTCGTTGATGCCATATTGAATATATTCTTCATAACCTTCTCTTATAATTCGAGCTTCTGTGCGTGCTTCTTTCCCTGTGTCCACCGTATTCAAACGTTCTTCATACAGTGCCCATTCGTCCATATTGTATTCATTTGGATATTTTTTATAGCCTTTTAAATTGTGATAAATGGGCGTAAATCCAAACTGATCAGGCCCTTTTTCTGCACTCACATGCCATTTTCCTGCAATATATAAATCGTATCCATTGTCCTTTAAATCTTGGCTGAACATTCTGGTACTGTCAAACACAGTGCGTGACAAAGTATTGCTCACATTCACATTGTTCCACACCCCATGGTTGGACGGGTAAAGCCCTGAAAAGAAGGTGGCACGGGAAGGGCAACAGTGTGGGGAAGGGCAGAAGGCATTTTTAAAAGTAACAGCATCTTTCCTAAAAGCATCCACATTGGGTGTTTTCACCTGACTGTTGGACAATATGGTGTCCCCTCTTTGGTGGTCTGTCATAAACACAATGATGTTGTTTTTCATAGTTGATCTCCTTTATTACGCTTTGATAAAAGTTGCAATTTTCTTTTGGTGATCAGACAATACGATATCTGAAAAAGTGTAAAGTTCCTCAGTAAAAGGATCTTTTTCTGTATAACAAGGTACATTTTCGCCATTGATATAGATTTTTCCTTCTCCATTAAAGCTACAACGCCAAATAATGGGCGTGTTTCCCTCAAATGTGCATTCGGATTTTTCTTCCTTCATATGACGTAAGGTACACAAACCACCTAAAATAGAGAAATTGGACAATTCGACATATTCAGTGTCCATAAGTGCACTGCGAGTTTGCAATACTGGCATAGAATCTGAAAGAACTACTTTTTCTCTTTGATTTTCAGCTGTTAATATATTTTCTGTACCCACAGTTTTTGAATAAGAACGAATGCCCATCAAACCTGTTGCGATGGCGCCAATGGTACAGAAACTTGCTTCTGGATATTCTTTTCTATTTAAGTGTGAATCAAATAAAACATGTAGTGCTTTCATGCCTTCTTCTTTTGCACCATATCGATACAATAACTCAGGATAGTGGCTCAATCCTTCAATCTGTGTGGTGTGCAGTGTTTGAACGAGTTGATCAACACAATCTTTTCGTCTTGGTGTTTCACCTGCCATATCAAAGTAGAGCATAAAATTTGCATAGTGTGCTTCTTCTAAAAAAGCATATGTTCTATTATTTTGCAGAGCACAAGCATATCCCCTTTGATCGTCATACCAATCTGTGTGGATGTGCTTCATAAGTGCAAGACCACGTTTTAGATAAATGTCAGCCTTTTCATCTCTATGTAAAATCTTGCACATAGATGCATAGGATAAATAACTGCGTGCCATGACGGATACAAGGTCTAACCCTACTAAAAAACCACCTGCAAGGTCTGATTCATCATAGGATACAAGACCACGTCGACCATCTTTTTTATTTCTATCGGGCAAACCGTCATGGTCTCTGTCCCATCTTTTGATATATTCTTCCATCGTAAGAGAGAAAAACATGTCAAGGTCAGGATTGTCCAAATATGCCTTGTTATTTGTCCATTGATACATTCTGTAACATGCATGGAGCACGTCAAAGTTTGCAGGAAGGTTATACCAAAAATCATCATCGTTGGTATAATCCACCGGGCAAGGACGGCTGTAACGGTCAATTTCCCAATGTCCACAATAGTCTTTTTCCTCTGAAATGCTTTGTCCAAACTTGGTGAACATATTGAGATTGTGCGTGCTCAATCCAAGCACTTCTGCTCCTGTGCATTGGTGACTTACATCACGCATACAAAACGCATCACGCCCAGGAAGCGCTGCTTCATAGTAATCACCTACGGGATATCCTTCAAAAACCCAGTGTAAGGCTTGTTTTTTTACACGGTCAAAACCTTCTTCAATTGTTCTGTCAGAAGAACGAAGGGAAACGAGGGATTGTGTTTTTAAAGCCATTTTTTTATTTCTCCTTTTTTAAAATATAAAAGCCTCTAAATGCCTTGCGCAAAAACAAGGCATATAGAGGTGGTCGTTTAGCCTAAGAGAATGTAAGCATCTTCTTGATGGAAAGTTACATAAAGGTGTAAGATATTGTTTTCTACTTGAATGGTAGCTGAAGCATTTTCTTGGCACTGGATCGTGCCCTTTAAATTGCCTTTGTAAATGACATAGTGCACTTTAAGATTTTCAAAGCCTTTGAGCGTTAAAGCGTATCCGTTTTGTGCTTGAACAGAAGATACAACGCTGATGGCATCCATACTGACGTGACGGTCAGAAGCAAGCAATACAGGTGTGTTTTCTTGAATTTCTGTAATGGAAAGCACAGTGCAATCGCCCAAAGAAAGCGCAGGGAGCTTTATCACACCATTTTGCACAGGGACAAGTGTTTCGTTCCAGAAATCGTATGCGCAATAGCACTTTGTATTGTCTAATGAAAGCGCATCTACATTTAGGGTAATGGCATCTAATGGTACAACAGCCGAGCGTTGCATAACGCACCAAGAACGGCCACCGTGCGCCATATGCATGCACCAAAGAGAAGAAAAAGGTGTTTTACTATCGTCAATGAAACTGATGTCGTGAGATACTTTGTTTTGATCGCCATCAAGGTAAAGACAAGCAGGTGTGGAATAGTCAATCACCCCTGTTTCAGCGGCAGTAGTAGTCAAAGGAGGCATGGTGCGACGGACAATTTCCATGCGTTCTTCGTCATATACTTCGGGTTTATCTGAAATCATATACAAGCCACCCATTAAAGAAATGTGAGAAGCCATCATGCGTACATAGGGGAGTTCGCCTCTTACACACAATACATCAGGGTCTAAGGTGAACATAACACGTTGTGCAAAGAACCATCTGGCACTTTCACGTACTTGCATACTGTATGAAGAAAAAGAAGGATTGGTATCGCCTGCAATACGCATAGCATCTGCAATACCAATGGATTGGCTGAGTGTGCCCCAACAGGATAGATAATAAGCATCATCGCCAATGCCTTTTCTTGCGGCACGCATGTAATCTGTTTGACGCTTTGAGGCTGTTTCGTTATCTAAAAGCCCTAAGCGCACTGCTTCTTGTTGACCATCGTATAAGAGATGACGAATGGAGTCGGACTTGAAATATTCATAGCCTTTTTCACGGAGTGCACGGTAATAAGGGGTGATGTCGTTTTCCAATATTTCTTCTGAACAGTCAATAACATAACGAATCCAGTCGCCACAAATGAGCTCACCATTTTGGTCGTGCAAGCAATGGTGGGTAGATTCGGAGGCCTCTTTGTTTGTCAGCGTTGCATTTGTCCAAACGCCTGCTTTAAAGCCTTCGGAATGCATGGCTTCTACAATGTTATCGTGTCCGTCTGGGAATTTTTCATTTGTATTGAGCCAACTATCAAAAATTCTTGTATCTTTTTCCATGGGCACGAGGATTTGCTGAAAGCCATCGTCAATTTGCATGTATTCAAGCCCATGTTTTTTAAGGGGTGCAACTGTTTTTGCAGATGCCCAAATGTCTTCTTGCGTTACTTTAGAGTGATATGCTTCCCACGAACACCAACCAGAAAGAGATTTTGGATTGGGTTTAAAGTTCCAAGGCTCGTGTTGTTTATACCCTAAATGGTCGGAATAATAGTGGGGCATGAAAAGCATTAAGAAGGGGCGTTCGCCAATTTCAACAGACATTTTTGCATGATAGCCGTCATTTTCTTTTTGAATTTCAGAGTCTATCCATGCAAAAGGTAAACCGTGGAAACTAACCATTAAATCCCATTCTACAAAATATATACCGTTTACATCCTTGATAAGAGGATGCCCCAATTGCCCTAAAATGGCTTGGTGGTCATTTGCACGCTTGGGGCGCATGTTTCTAATTTCGTAGGGGGAGAAAAATTCAACAGTTACTTTTTCCTTTGGATTTGAGCGTACTAAAAATTGCTGAATAAAGGGGAAAGACTGCATGTTGCCGTTTGAATAGCATGTGGGTTGTGTGGATACGTTTTTAGAAAAATGGAAACGCACAATATCGTGACCATTATATGTGAGCGCTAAAGCGTTGGTTGCACCATCTCTCCAAAGACGTGCGTGCGCAACGGGTGGAATCTTGAGCTCAGGATAATCACGTTTTCTAACGGATTCATCTACGGAAGGGGGAATCATGTTTGCGCTTGCAACAGCTGCAGTTTGCATTACTTCTTGTTTTGGCATGAATATATTTCCTTTCAAAATCGTATGTTTTGTTATTGTGCATTATCTTGGTTTATGTTTTTACAATCCTTAATGAGTACAGGCTCTTTGTTTAATCCAAAGTACGTATTATTTCTTAAAACAATGTCTTGTGCATTGCTGATAGAAATGGCATGATCCACTTGAGGCAAATGAAAGATATTGTTTTCAATAACAATATTCTTTTGTTGCGTGTCCGTTGGGATTTCTGCCTGCATTTCTACTTTAATGCCCCCAATTTCAATGTGCCCTGTGATGCCACAGTTGTAAAAACGATTGTTTTTAATGGTTACATTTTCGCAAGCAACGCCCTCTCTCCAAAAGCTTTCAGCAGCAATGTGAATGGCATAGAGCGTAGCCGATGTAAACACACAGTCTTCAACAAGTACATTGCGGGTTTTGATTAGAACAGAGCGCGCCCAGTGGTTATTTGTTGTACAGTTTTTAAATGTGAGCTTTGGCAAAGCAGAAACATTGGAAACCCAATAGTCCGCTAAATCGTTTTGGGGCAAATCATGGTCTAATGTAGCAGTGTAACACATGCTTTCGTGGTGCGGTGTACAAGCAATGACTTTAAAAGTATCTATAAGCTCTAATGTGTGTTTATTGACAAGTTCCAGTGTGTCCCCTTCGTCCGGATAATCCGTTGTCAAAGAGTGGGGTTTTCTTTCCAAAAAGCTTGTAAATGTGTTGCTATTTACTTTGTTTAAAAGATGATAGAAGGTGTGCACGTTGGTTGCATCATCTCCATGACCATCAAATACACAATCTAAGAAAGTCAAGTCCCCCTTGCAAGAGGTGAAGTGCGTTGCATCCGTGTTGGTAGAAAGATGCTCTTTGTGAGAAGGCACGACTTTTAAACGTTCAAGCAACACATTTGTGTTTCTGTGCCCTACAATACCCATGCCGGGCTGACTATGGATGGTGACATCTTGTAAGTGCGTATTGATTGCATCTTCGATCAAGATGGCAGGGCGATAGTGGAAACAGTGCCACACATAAAATTCCTGCCCGACAAGAGAAACGTCATCATTCTTGTACACAATATCAAATGTGTATGTTTGATTGCCTGTGTAGGTGCGTTTTGTAACTTCCATGTCCATGTCAAAACGTGCAGTTCTTGCGTCATATGCACAATATCGGGGCATGATGGTGTTTTCGTCCACAGGGTATGCATCAAGGAATTTGACTTCCATGGAGAAACGCTTTTCTTTTTTGTCTGTCTGAACAAACTGGGTAATGATGCCCTTGCTATAAGGTTTTCTCTTATAGTCAATTGTGAGCCCTTCTACTGTAATGTCTTGACAATTTTTAAGGCACAAAGGTTCCATAAATCCGTCTATTAGAAGGGTAACGCCATAGGCGCTCAAGGTGGTGCCTTTGTGCCCTTCAAGGGACAAACCCTCTGTAAAGTCAAAATGTTCATTGTACAAATCGTCTTGAGGGTTTTCTCCGTGCTTGCCCGAAATGACATCTGCCATTGTTTGCTTCGCAAGGGGAGAAGAAATGATGTATGTGCCAGGTTCTAAAATTACTTTAGAATGAGGAGTGGTTTTGGCAAGGTCCAATTGTGCTTGAATATATTCCCTTGTGCCGTTGTCGTTTTTGTGCATGTTTACGTGAAATAAATTGCGCATCATGTTTTGTGTGACGGTGCAGTATATTGCATCGTGTACCTTTCTTTCATTTAAAATATGTTGTAAAAAATGATGTCCGTGTGCCTGGAAAAAAGATTAATAGAGAAAGCTGTTTTAACGATATGAGGAATACACAATACTCAATTAAATCCTTTGTATGAGCACGCTACCATTATACCAAAAAAATGTATAATTGTAATAGACGTGCAATACCTGCACATGGATAAATGCGACATTATTTATATTCTTTTTTTATGCTGTCACGATATTTTTCGGGAGAAACTCTATACTTTTCTTTGAAAACTCTTGAAAAATAAAGGGGGTCTGGGAAACCACAGGAATAAGCAACGGACTGAACTTGTCCATCTGTAGAATGTAATAAAATGCGTGCTGTGGTCAGTCGGAAATCTTTTATATATGTTTTGATGGAGGTATTCATATGCTGTTTAAAGAGCCTTGTAAGATAACTTCTGTTAATCATAAGCGTAGAAGCGATACCCTCTACTGTAATTTGTTTTTTATAATGGTTTTGAATATAAACAAGCGCTTCTTTGACATATTGATTGTCAATGTGTGCAGAAATGGGGGAAGCAGGGAGGACGCTTGTTTTTAAGGGATTAGAAAGTAAATAGTCAAAAATACAATGTGTAAGCGTATATAGTCTAAAAAATGGAATAATTTCATTGCTTGCAATGGATTTTTCAAAGATGTCGCTTAATAAATCGAAATTTGGGATATCCAGCACC
>CAYTPJ010000049.1:0-14177 GCA_964439755.1 uncultured Oscillospiraceae bacterium | reverse complement strand
GTGGTCATAGTTTAAAATACCCACGGCATGAGTGTGCACTTCAAGCTGAATGAGCGTTAATATTTCAAACAGTTCATCCATTGTGCCTATGCCACCTGGTAGCACAATGCATGCATCCGTTTCCTTTAAAATAGCCAATTTTCTTTCACCAATTGTCTTTTTATAAGAATACGTTTCTCTTTCAGTGTTCACATTTATTTCATTCAAGTTTTCTACGCCCAAGCCCACAATTTTACCTTTTTGTTTGCGTGCGCCCTCTCTGACAGCACCCATCAGCCCTTTGTCCCCTGCACCGTAATAGAGAATTTTGTTTTTTAATGCAAGCACACTACCTACATTCTCTGCCATTTTTAAATACTTTGTGCTCGTGTTACAGGATGAACCACAGAAAACTGCAATTTTGTTTAACAATTTTTTTACCTCTTACTTTCTGAATAGATGACAACGACATCTTTCATATTGTTGTCCCCTAACATCTCTTTTAAAAGTGATTCCACTCTCAAAAGGCTCTCTTTTTTCACAAACGCCATTTTTTCATCATCCGAAAGGTAATTTTGCTTTATCTTTTCATGGTGTTCGTTTAAAATATTCTGATATTTTTTCTCCGTTAATAGCTTAAAAAAGTCCTTGATTTCAGGCTCCCCCACTTGAAAAGCATCTGAAATCACATAGGGCAAATCTAAATAAATGAAAATTTTACCCTTTTCTCCGTTTTCTGCCTCTTGTTCCGTCACTTGTGCTTTTTTTAAGTTCACTCCAAATGCAATATCATACGTATAAGGCACTTTAAGGGATTGCACTTCGCCTAAAAAAAGTGCTTCCATCTTTTCCGTCAACACATTTTGATCTTGATAACGCACCGTCACCAATTCGCCTGTTTGCTCCATTTTATGTGTAATCTGATACACTTTTTCTTGATAAGGCATTTTGTTTAGAAGTTCAGAAAAGAAAGACTTCGCATAAGGCAAAAAGCTCCAAATGCACACAATAAGAAGTGCAAGCACAAGCAATTTAAACACATATTTTAATATTTTTTTCATATCTTTACGTTCCTTTTGCCATCACGAGCACATAAAGCAGAAACCGTATGAACATGTATAACGAAAATCCATATCCGACAAAGAGCATCAATCTGTTGAACAAACCCAATTTGTAACTATGTTTTTTCTGCCTTTGCATTTTGTACCTCGTACTCTCTTTACCCGTTTACATGCTCGCTTTCTTTTTCCAAGCCACGAGCACGCCTGACAATCTGCTCATTCTATACGATACGTTTTTAAAGCCTCTTTCTTGTAACATGCGCATCAATTTATGTGGTGTGTACCCTTCCTCCAAAGTATAAGGCGCTGACAGCACAAGCTGCCCCCCTTCTTTAAGCACTCTGTACATTTCCTTTAAAACGCTGCCAAAATCGTCAAACTCTTTAGGTGCACGTGTACACAACACGCTTTTAAATGCGCTATCGTGCCACGGAATATCTAACGCACGGCCAGGCACAATGTCTGCATGTGGCACAATTTCCCGAATTTCCTTTGCTTTTTCCATATCGTCCACCATGCCACATAAGTGTAAACGATACTTGTCCGAAAGGTGATATAATAAACTACCATCATCTGTTGACAAATCAAGCACTTTTTCAAACTGCTCAAAAGTTGCCCACTCAAACACAGCTCGCTTTGCACCCGTTAAGCGCTTTGCGTGCACTGTATCTTTTACATGTTCCTCTTTCGCCTGTAAAAAAGAAGGAAAAAAGACGTTCGATTTCTGCACAGTCGTCCCTCCTGTTTCTGAAACATTTGTTTAATAACAAATATCACTTGTAAATTATAACATAAATATTTCAATTTTGCAACACTTTTGTAACAATTTACAACTTTTCTTAATAATTTGTTCTTTCTTTATTTTTCCGCTTTCTTTTTTTATTTGAGCCTAATTTTCAGACTTTCATTCCATTTGTTCTAATCGCATATCATTCCACCATTTTATATAGTCAAACACAATATATAGTTGTTCAATGTACTAAATTTTAAAAAAACCACATTTTTCACATCAAAAAAGCTTGACAAAAACACTGAAACCGTGTATTGTCAAACTATGCTTTTTCATTTGTTTTGCACATGCAAAACGGAGGTAAAAGAGCACAAAACACATATGGTTTTCGACATGTGTAAGGAGGGAAATGTTTGAACATCGGATACATTCACTCCATTGAGTCTATGGGTTTGGTGGACGGGCCAGGTGTGCGCACTGTTTTTTTCTTACAAGGTTGCCCTTTAAGATGCAAATATTGCCACAACCCCGACACATGGGCGCAACAAAAAGGGGAAATGATGTTTCCTCAACAAGTGGTGGAAAAATTGCTCCGTTTTAAACCTTATTACGGAACGCAAGGAGGCGTCACTTTTTCAGGAGGAGAGCCTTTACTTCAAAAAGACTTCCTATTAGATACACTCAAATTGTGCAAAGAAAATGGCATACACACGTGTATTGATACATCGGGCGTAGGCAAAGAGGACGTTTTTGAAGTGCTCCCATACACAGACCTTTTGTTGCTCGACATCAAACACTACACAGAAGAAGGGTACTTTTCTATTACGGGGCACACCATGCATGCGTTTAACACATTTTTAACACATGCACAGCAATTAAAAACGCCCCTGATTTTGCGCCATGTCGTTGTACCCAGTTTAACAGACAGCAAAGAACACATGGAAGGGCTGTTAAAGTATGTTATGACATTGCAAAATGTCGTCAAAGTAGAGCTTTTGCCCTACCACGTACTCGGCGCTCAAAAGTATGCCTCTTTATCCCTTCCCTATCCTCTAAAGGATGTGCCCCCGATGGACAAAGAGAAGGTGCAAGCGTGGCAAAAAATTTTCGACCAAACACTTTTAATCAATCAAAAATAAGGGAGAGAAATTATGGCAATTGATGTAAACTGCAAGGCTTGGGAAGGTTTTAGAACGGGCGAATGGCGCCACTTGGTCAATGTTCGTAACTTCATTCAGAAAAACTACACCCCATACGAAGGCGATGAAAACTTTTTAGCAGACATTTCTCCCAAAACAAAGTGCGTGTGGGACAAAGCAAGTGCCCTCATCGTAGAAGAAATTAAAAAAGGCATTGTGGATGTTGAAACAGCAAAAGTTTCAGGCATCAATAATTTTGCCCCCGGATATATCGACCCCGAAAACGAAGTGATTGTAGGCTTTCAAACAGATGCACCTTTAAAGCGCATTGTCAACCCTTTTGGTGGCATGCGCATGGCTGAAAAAGCGCTTGAGCAGTATGGCTATCAGCTGGATGAAGATGTAAAAACACACTTTCACCTCTATCGCAAAACACACAATGATGGCGTGTTTGATGCCTACCCCGAACGCACACGTCTTGCACGCAAAGTAGGGCTTTTAACAGGGCTTCCAGATGCCTATGGCAGAGGGCGCATTGTGGGTGACTATCGCCGTGTACCCCTTTATGGCACAGACTTTTTGATTGAGCAAAAACAAAAAGACCTCGTCATGATAGATGGGCCTATGACGGACGAGCGCATTCGCTTGCGTGAAGAAGTGAGTATGCAAATACGTGCTTTAAAAGAAATGGCAGAGATGGCGAAAACATACCATTTGGACATCACTCGCCCTGCTTTAAACGCACATGAAGCTGTGCAAAACTTATATATGGCATACTTAGCAGGCATCAAGGAAAACAACGGTGCTGCAACAAGCTTGGGTAGAACGGCTTCTTTCTTGGACATCTATATTCAGCGTGACTTATCTCAAAATATCATTACAGAAGAAGAAGCACAAGAGCTGATCGACCAATTCATCATCAAACTGCGCATGGTACGTCACTTGCGCACCCCTGAATACAACGAAATCTTTGGAGGCGACCCCACATGGGTCACAGAAGCGTTGGGAGGCATGGGCATAGATGGTAGAACATTGGTCACCAAAAACACCTTCCGTTTTATCCACGCTTTGACCAACTTAGGCCCTGCGCCAGAGCCTAACATGACCATCCTTTGGAGCAAAGCGCTCCCCCACACCTTTAAAGAATATTGTGCAAAAATGAGCATTGCAACAGATGCGATACAGTATGAAAATGACGACATTATGCGCCCATTATATGGCGATGATTACTGCATTGCTTGCTGTGTGTCTGCCATGACAGTGGGTAAACAAATGCAATTTTTTGGTGCTCGTGCCAACCTTGCAAAGAGCTTACTTTTGGCAATCAACGGAGGCATTGACGAAAAGAAAGGTTTAAAAGTCATCCCCGAAATTGAACACGATTTATCCTCTGTTTTGAAATACCAAAAAGTGCTCAAAAACTACAAAAAAGTGCTTTCCTATGTTGCCTCTTTATACGTAGATACCATCAACATCATTCACTTTATGCACGACAAATATGCGTATGAAGCAGGTCAAATGGCACTGCACGACACATTGGTCGAACGCCTTGCCGCTTTTGGTGTCGCTGGCCTTTCTATCGCTGCCGACTCTTTGTCTGCCATTAAGTTTGCCCAAGTCACCCCTGTGAGAAATGACTTAGGTATCACCACAGACTTTATTGTGGAAGGGGATTTCCCCAAATATGGCAACGATGACGACCGTGTGGACGATATCGCCGTAGAGCTTGTTTCTTACTTTTCAGCAGAGCTTAAAAAGCATGCTATGTATAGAAATGCCATCCACACTTTGTCTGCCCTCACCATCACAAGCAACGTGATGTATGGCAAAAAAACAGGCACAACCCCAGACGGCAGAAAAGAAGGAGAACCTTTTGCACCAGGTGCAAACCCCATGCATGGCAGAGATAAAAACGGCGCCCTCGCCTCTTTAAACTCTGTTGCAAAATTGCCCTATCACAGCGTGTGTCAAGACGGTGTCTCCAACACATTCTCCATTGTGCCTTCTGCATTGGGTAAAACAGATGCACAAAGAGAAGAAAACCTCATCTCCATTTTGGACGGTTACTTTGGTCAGGGCGCACATCACTTGAACGTAAACGTGATGAACAAAGAGTTGCTTTTAGATGCAATGGAACACCCCGAAGAATACCCCACGCTCACCATCCGTGTGTCCGGGTATGCCGTCAACTTCACACGCTTAACACGTGAACAACAGCTCGAAGTGATCAAGAGAACTTTCCATCAATCCATGGCATAAAAAGCAAAAGAGGATTTAGTATGTTTTATTCCAGATTACATGCAACCAACGGTTTGGTATCTCTTGCCATAGACGCTTTAAACGGTGAAATTTTAGAATTTATCTATGAGTCAACGGGCGAAAATGTAATTAAAAACAATTATGCACAAAATGCGTGGTCCCCCTTCATGTTCCAAATCCCTACGGATACAGGGTTTGATTTTTTGCATCCCCCTCGCTTTATGGACATTCAAAAAGACAGTGCTTTAACACCTGCTGTCAGCATAACGCAAAACGAAAAAAGCGCTCTTGTAAACATTCATTACCCCTATGTGATGTGCAAAGACAAAAAAGAACATATCGCAGTAGATGTATCCATTGCACTCTTAGAAAACGACTTGTTTACGCAATGGCATATTGAGATTTCCAACCACGAAAAAAGAGAAATAGAGCGTGTTCTATTCCCTTGCATCAATGGCATGTGGCTTTCTGATTCATGGGAAACAAATCAATTGGTATTGCCACACAATGCAGGGCTTAAAGTGAAAAATCCTGTGCACGCTCTCTCCACCCCACCCCCTGCCATCGAATGGAAATGGCAAGAGTATAAATATTTTTACAATTTAGGTGGCCCCTACGGTCAAAAAGATGCACGCAATAGCCATGTCCTTGAATACAGATATTCAGGCTCTTGCTCCATGCTGTACACCGACTTGTTTGACGAAAAGGAAAACATGGGTGTGTACATGACTTGTCGCAATCAAAATTTCCTTTTAAAAGGCATCCATGCCGAAACATTTGGTGATTTAAAACCTGGCATTGGGCTTTCTATTTTGCATTTTCCCTGCATTCAAACTGGTAAAACATGGAAAAGTGAAACGTGTATCGTAGCACTGCACGAAGGGGATTGGCACTTTGCGGCTGACGATTACCGTACTTATCGCAACAGCTTGCCCACACAAAACACCTCTGTTTTCCATCCCAAGTGGTTTGAACAAAGCCCTGGGTTGGTTGCGCATTATGATTTTCAATATCAAGGTGGAGGCATTGTACACAGATTTTCAGATATTGAAAGGCTGTATGATGAAGCAAAAGCAATGGGCATGCACCACCTCTTGCTCTCCGGATGGCATATAGATGGCTTTGACAACGGCTTTCCCATGTATCGCCCCAACCCCAATTTGGGCACAGAGGAAGAATTAAAGACTGCCATTCAGCACGTCAAAGCGCAAGGTGGGCATATCGCTTTTTACATCAACTCTCGTTTGTGCAATACAAAATATGAAGAGAAAAAAGAGCTCATGGATCAATCCACCATTATGCTTCAAAACAAACAACTGAAAATTGAACAATATGGCGCATTTGACTGCACATTTGCTTGCTTGTGTAACCAAACAAAAGCATGGCAAGAGGAACTGACGCATACTGTGGATTACCTCACCAACGTCATTGGTGCAGACAGCATGTATTTAGACCAATTGGCAATGGCAAGTGGTGAATTATGCTATCATCCTGCGCACAAAGAACACCAAAACAACCCTGCCGGCTGGAACCAAGGGTATCAGAAAATCCTCCAAAACATGCGTGAAAATGCCACGGATGAGGGCGTTGCCATGCTCTATGAAGGCGTAAGCGACATCCATGGTGCAGGCGTTTCAGGGCAACTCATCAGCAGTATGTTCTCTCACTACGAAGGGGGCTATCCCGAATTATATAAATATACCTTCCCCGAACAGATATTGGTAGACATGAT
The DNA here is from genome assembly GCA_964439755.1 of uncultured Oscillospiraceae bacterium. Taxonomy (GTDB): domain Bacteria; phylum Bacillota; class Clostridia; order Christensenellales; family Aristaeellaceae; genus CAYTPJ01. The sequence continues at coordinate 7,277 of CAYTPJ010000049.1, read as the reverse complement.
GAACCCACGCCGTCACTCTGCCATGCGTGCAGAGCACCTTGCACGCAAATCCACTTTCCTGTTGCACAAAGCCTTTGTCATTGGCTCTTACCTTTGGGTGTATGACTTGGAAATGGATAACACGTTTAGACGGGATAAAGAACAGCTTGTGCGTTTACAGCAAGTATGCGCTCTGCGCACTACATGGCTTTTAACGTATGGACAAGGGACATTTAAAGATACATATTTTATTCACGACAATCCAAACAGTCTGCTTGTAAAATCCTTTGAAATACAAGAGGGTCTGCTCTTGCCTTGTTCTCGTGAAAATGTATCTGACACTGCCTCTTTGTGCGTGCTTTGGCCTCATAAAGAGCCTGCTTGTGTGTTTGCTCAAACAGCATCTTCCCCAAACACAAGTCAACCCATTTCATATACAACCACACAACATGCAGGAAATACCTATCTCACCTTTGATGTTTTAAAGGAAGAACTTCAACTCATTGTCCTTCAAAAGAAACAGAATGAACAGTTTTAAGTGCTCTAAATCCTAAATAAAATACTATTTTTCAAAGAGATGTCGATTTTTTTGATTTCTCTTTTTTAAAACAGTTGCATTTTGACAAATTCATGGTATAATATAGGTGTGTGTGTCATTTTACGTCATACCACTTGGGGCAATCCCAAGGAAAAGAAAATTTCAGGAGGAACTGTTATGCCACTTGTAACGACAAAGGATATGTTCAAAAAAGCGTATGAAGGCGGTTATGCAATCGGTGCTTTCAACGTAAACAACATGGAAATCATTCAAGGAATTGTAGAAGGTGCCACCAAAGAAAAAGCACCTCTTATTTTACAAGTCAGCAAGGGCGCTCGTGCCTACGCAAACCACACCTACTTGATGAAGCTGATTGAAGCAGCTGTTGAAACAAGTGGTTTACCCATCGCTGTGCACCTTGACCACGGCCCCGATTTTGAAACATGTAAGAGCTGCATTGACGGTGGTTTCACTTCCGTTATGATCGACGGTTCCCACTATTCCTTTGAAGAAAATATCAAAGAAACAAAGCGTGTTGTAGACTACGCACACGACCACGGTGTTACAGTAGAAGCTGAACTCGGCAAGCTTGCTGGCGTTGAAGATGACGTAAAAGTAAGTGCTGAAGATGCCCTCTACACTGATCCTGATGAAGTGGTTGAGTTTGTAGAACGCACAGGCTGTGACTCTTTGGCAATCGCTATCGGTACAAGCCACGGTGCATTCAAATTCAAGGGCGAACCCCAGTTGCGTTTTGACATTTTGCAAAAAGTGTCTGACAAGCTCCCCGGTTTCCCCATCGTGCTCCACGGTGCTTCCAGCGTTATCCCTGAATATGTTGAAATGATCAACAAATTCGGTGGCAACATGCCTGGTGCACAAGGTGTTCCAGAAAGCATGCTCCGTGAAGCCGCTTCCATGGCTGTTTGCAAAATCAACATCGACAGTGACTTGCGCCTTGCATTCACTGGTATGATCCGTAAGCACTTTGCAGAACATCCAGACCATTTTGACCCCCGTCAATATTTAACAGATGCTCGCCAAGCATTGAGCGAAATGGTACAACACAAGATTGTAAACGTGCTCGGTTGCGGTGGCAAAATCTAATTTCATTTAAAACATATAGAACGGTTCGAGGCAACTTAGACCGTTCTTTTTTTGCTTATTTTTTTCTTTTCTCTTGTATTCGTGCTTAAAATATGGTAGAATAAATCAACAAATAACAAAAGGGAGAAGATACAATGCGCGCAATTATGGTGATGTTTGACTCGTTGAACAAGGATATGCTCTCTGCTTATGGCTGTTCATGGACACATACCCCCAACTTTAAACGCTTGGAAGAAAAATCTGCCACATTTGACACGTGCTATGTGGGCAGTATGCCCTGTATGCCTGCACGCCGTGAACTGCACACAGGACGGTATAATTTTTTGCACAGGAGTTGGGGGCCTATTGAGCCTTTTGATGACTCCATGCCCAACATTCTAAGGGAAAATCGCATTCATTCGCACTTGATTACAGACCATTATCATTACTTTGAAGATGGTGGCGCTACCTACCACACACGCTATCGCTCTTATGAAAACTTTAGAGGGCAAGAAGGGGATGCGTGGAAAGGCGTGGTGGATTACGACAAATACCCGGACAGCAAAAATGGGCGCATCGGGATGTTGGAACAATGGTTTGAACAAGACATTGTCAACAGATCCTATATGACGCAAGAAGAAGACCAACCCCAGTCCAAAACCTTTGACGCTGGCGTACATTTTTTGCAAACAAACCATGATAAGGACAATTGGTTTTTACACATTGAAACCTTTGACCCCCATGAGCCTTTTTTCTCTCAAGAAAAATACAAAAAGCTATATCAGCACACCTATAATGGCAAGCTTTTTGACTGGCCTCCCTATGAAAAGGTGACAAACCAAACAGAAGAAGAAATTCATCACCTAAAAATGGAATATGCGGCACTCCTTTCCATGTGTGACCACAATTTGGGTAAGATTTTGGACATGATGGATGCACATGATATGTGGAAGGACACAATGCTCATTGTAAACACAGACCATGGCTTTATGATTGGGGAACACGGGCATTTTGCCAAGTGTTATTTCCCTTTTTATGAAGAAATTGCGCACACACCCCTGTTTGTGTGGGATCCCACCATTGGCACTAAAAATGTGCATTTAAAGAGCCTTGTGCAGACCATTGATTTGCCTGCCACTATTTTGGAGCACTTTCAGTTGCCCTTGCCCAAGGATATGCAGGGCATTCCCCTCCAAAAAGTATTGAAACAAGATACCCCCATTAGAGAGGGTGCACTGTTCGGCATTCATGGCGGTCAAGTCAACGTAACGGACGGCAGATATGTGTATATGCGCAGCCCAAAGGAAGACAATGCGCCCCTGTATCAGTACACCTTAATGCCCACAAGGCATGGTGGACGGCGTGCCTTTATCGATGATGAGGAACTTAAAACAGTTACTTTAGAAGCGCCCTTTACCTTTACAAAAGGGTTAAAAACAATGCGTCTAAAATCTTCTGCTGTCAATAGACAACACACGTACCCCACCATGCTCTTTGATGTTCAAAAGGATAAAAAAGAAGAACATCCTTTGCAGGACGAAAAAATAGAAACTCGTATGAAGGCGCTTATGAAAAAGCTCATGGAGCAAAATGATGCGCCCAAAGAACAGTTTGAACGCATGGATTTATTATGAAAACAAAGGAGCATAAAATGAAAATTTATATCAGTGTAGACATGGAAGGCATCAGCTGTATCAATAACCAAGCATACACATTTTCAGACGGTGCCCTGTATTCAGAAGGCAGAGAGCTCATTACAGGGGATGTAAATGCAGCTGTGCAAGGTGCGATCGATGCAGGCGCTGACGAAGTGATTGTGGCAGACATGCACAGCGCCTCCAACAACATCATTGCTTCCAAAATGCACCCTCAAGCCCTCCTGCTGTCTGGTACACCCACTCTCCCACGCTTTGCATTTTTGGATGAAAAGGTGGACGGCATGATATTGCTTGGCTATCATGCAAAGTCTGGCACCTTGCGTGGCACGCTTGAACACACGATGTCCAGTATGTCTTGGGCAAAATTCTGTGTCAACAAAGAAGAGTATGGCGAAGTAGCCATTGATGCGCTCATTGCAGGAGAAAGTGGTGTGCCCATCGTGATGGTGTCAGGCGATGACCACTTGGTCAAAGAGTCCAAAGCACTTTTGGGCGACCAAATCGAAGGCGCTTGCGTAAAGCAAGGATTAGGCCGTCAGCACACGCTTTGTTTACCCAAAGAAAGGGCGCAAAAAGAGATTTATGACAAAGCAAAAAATTGTGTGGAGCGCTTAAAAAAAGGCGAACAATTTCCCCTCTTTCTCCCGCCTGCCCCTTATACCATTGACCTTACATACAAGCACTCTGCCGATGCAGATGCTGCCCTTTCAAACGGCTACACCCGTGTAGACGGATTTACTGTGCAAAAAACAGTATCTCGCATGGCTGACCTTTATGGTGGCCTTTGGAAAGAACAAAATATAGACCAAGTAATTTTCTAAAAAACATGCGCAAAAGCTCTTTTTGTAATATATCAAAAGGAGCTTTTTTTATGTGTAAAGATTGACAAATGCTTTCAACGTGCTATAATCAATAAGGACCTTTGATTTTATCCAAAAGAGGTGCAAATATGCTATTTTTCTTATCATTGCTCGGGTTTGCCTGTCTATTTTCCACATTGAACAGCAAAATGCGTTCAGGGGCTTCTTTGATATGCGCATTTTCTTCCATGCTCGCTTTATCGTATATCGGCGTTGTGCTCCTCAACGACTTTGTGTGCACCCCCTATTTGCTCATGTATGGAGGGCTTTTAAGCCTTGCAGGGTGCATTGTTTTTCGCTATATTAGCCAAAAAAAGGGCAAATCTTTTCTTCCCTTTTTTAATCAAACAACGATCACGTACCTTATTATCAGCTTTTTATTTTCTGTTTTAGTGATTGGCTGTCAGCTGAAATGGCACGATGAATATTCCTTTTGGGCACGTGCTGCAAAAGAACTCTTTCTATTTGAAAAACCCTATTTCAATGCACACACCAACATGCTCAATAGGGATTATATTCCTCTTTTTGCAAGCCTTCAAGTGTGCATTGGCAAAGTGTTTTCATGGTCAAACACTGCGCTTTACGCTGTCATCATCGCCTGCTACGCTTGCACAATTTCTGCGCTTGTCGACCTTTTAAAGAGCACAGACAAATTAAAAAAAGCGCTCTTAGCGCTTGCCCTTGTCATTGCTATCCCTTATAGCCATGTCAAATTCAATTTTACCTATTTATCCCCCGATGGCCCCCTTGCTATGTTATTTGCAACAGGTCTATTAACGTGTATTTTTAGAAACAACAACAAACCAACAAGTTTTTTGCCCCTCTTGTTTATATTGTTCATACTCCCTGGCATCAAAATATATTCAGGGCTTATGTTTGCAATTGTGCTCTTTATTTTGCTCCTTGTAGAGCTTAAAAAAGCAAATACGCAAACCCCTGCTCCTAAAAAGCAACATGTTTGCCTCATACTCTGCGCTCTTTTTATGATGCTTTTTGTGCAACTCACTTGGTCTGCTTACTCTAATTTTGGGTTTGAAAAAGCGCATGTAGAGGAACAACACCTCCAACAAGCATACCTAAACGATGCAGAAACAGCAGATGTGCAAGCACCTCAATTTTCTCTTTCCATGTTCTTCAAGGGGAATGAGAGAAATCAATTACTCAAGGACAAACACCTTGCCACTTCTCAAGGCGACATCAAAAATGCGCTCCACTTCTTCCTCTTTGCGCCTTCCACGTCTAACATTTTCCCTTTTAGCGTGTATGCCCTATATGTCCTTTTGATGTTTGTATCTTTGCTTTTGTTGTCCAAACAAAATAGAAAAAGGCAATTTTCCGTTGCCTTGTACATCCTCATTGCTTCTATTTGTTACATTATTGGGATTATGTTCACTTTGCTTGTACAGCCTGATGCGTACAATTCCACAAACAGATACTTGGCTGTGCTCTTGCTCACATTGTGGGTGTGCTTTTTCTTCTTCCTCTTTCGTAAAAAAGATGGACGAGATCAAAAAACAGTGCAAATTTACCTTGTACTATTCGCTTTTGTGTTTTTAATCACTGCCAACATGCCCCAAATTTTTATGAGTTTTTCAAAAGATGTAAAAGGGTACAAAGTAGCCGACCCCATCCGTCATCAAAAGATGCCCCTCATTAAAAAAACTTTGGCCGCACACTTGGGAGAACACTTTGAAAACGTGCAAAAAGGCGACATGGAAGAAAAAGATGCTCCCCGTATTCTTGTCGTTGATCACACGTTAGACAGCGTTACAACGGGTGAATATGCATCTTACGCATACATTGCCCTACCCACACGCTTGACGCTCTCATACCACACAGAAAAAGACAAAGTACTTCAAGATGTGTTAAACACACGTGCAACGCATGTTATCTATGTAGACCAATCAGAAAATGGATTTACTATTTCATTATACGCTGTTCAAATCAAGGACAACATGCCTACTCTACTGCCCCTATGATTTTATGCGCATATAAAAAACTCTGTACGTCATGCACAGAGTTTTTTTATTTACATACTTGCTGTTTGATTTTCCTCTTGTTTTTCTTCCACTGTTTCCACACCCTTTTGACGTGACCAGAAATGGCGCTTGGGCTTGGGCAAGCCGTACACGTGCCCTTCGTCATACTTTACAACATTGCAAGGTGCTTCAAGCAAGGAAGGCTCATTTAGATACTGCATCATTTTAGCACACATCATGGCATACACACGCCCTGCGGCAATGCGTTCATCTGCCACAACGCCAATGGGGAGCACACGACGGCGCTTTGCTTTGCCATCCACCCCTGCTGTCACCGTTCTACGAGGTGTACCAATGGACCAAAACATGCTTGTCGTACCAAAGTTGTAAATATGGTGTTTTACAGCAGGCATACCGATGGATGCCATGTTGGTTAAAAACATGCTTGTGTGAAAAGGGCTGGCATCAATGAGTTCTTTGGGGAGTAAACCGTAACGGTCAAGCAAACGCACAAGCCCTAAAAGCGTATTAACGAGCACAGGGCGCACAAAAATCTTTGCAACTTGCATTGTATTGTTGCTTGCGTCCTCTTTTCTACCCTCTGTAATTTGGTCTTTCACTCGGTCACACACATCGTATATATTATCTCGTGGATCAAAGTAACATTTAACAGCATTTTCTTCAATCTTGCCATCTTTGCTGTCTTTTAAAATGGTAAAAGACACAGTCAAATACTTCCTTGTATACGTGCGCTTGTTCACGATAAAACGATTGAGCTCAGGCAGTTCAGCCACAGTACGCACATAAGATGCAATCAAAATATCCATGAACGTCACTTTGTGCCCCAAATTCCCTTGATCTACAATGTATCGTGCCAGCTTTTCAAAATCTAATTCAAAGTCCATCATTACTTGAGCGTCACAACGCATGGGCATGATGTACGGTGTCAACGCAACAATAGGATCAATATCCTTGATCAAATATCCATCTGCTCTAAACCCAAACAAATATCATTCCCCCTTTTTATTTCCGTTGCAGAGCACCTTGCTTTTCCCCTCTTGGCGCACGCAACGTTGTTATTATACATGATAACTTGCTTTTCGTCAACTTTATGACAAAAAAGGTCTGTGTCAAGTTGTTGTAGGAGAAATATCAACAAAATTTCATCTCAATCCGC
>CAYTPJ010000048.1:13169-14612 GCA_964439755.1 uncultured Oscillospiraceae bacterium | reverse complement strand
ATTTCTTTGTTTTATTGACATTATTTTCTAATTTTATTTTTTTATTTACAAGGAGATAACACACATGCACGATATTCTTTCCCGCCTTCAAAATGCAGGCTGTGATGTGGACGGTGCGTTGCACCGTATGCTCGATGATGAGGAGTTTTACATATCCTGCTTGGAGCCTGCTTTGCATGACCCTGCCTTTGAAACGCTCTCCCTTGCTTTAAAAAATCAGGATTTATCTCAAGCTTTTGATGCGGCGCACACATTAAAAGGTGTGCTCGGCAACATGGGGCTTGACCCTTTGTATGACATTACTGTCAAAATCGTAGAGCCTTTGCGTGTACACTCCACAGAGCACGTGTTGGAAAATCAAAATGCACTGCTCAAAAAACGTGACGAGTTCATCGCCCTGCTTTTATAATTTTTCAAAAAAATATCCACTGTATTTTTTGCAGTGGATATTTTTGCGTATTAAAAGTCTTTTTTAAGTCCGATGATGAGGCTATCATCCAAGGGATAAGGCGCATAAGGTGTCGCAATCTTTTCATCATAGTACGCCCCTTTGCCGTCTGGGATGTACCCTCTTTTTACATACATCCTCTGTGCTGGGCCATACCCTGTGTGTAAGCCTACATATAAGCAAATTGCATTTGCACATTTTTTCGCTTCAGCTTCCACAGCCTCTAATATTTTGTTGCCAATGCCTTGATTTTGATATGCAATGAGCACATTAAAATCCACCACCATGGGCAATCCCTTGTATTCTGACGTGCTGTCGTTGTTCGTTACAAGCGTTGCATACCCCACAGGCACGCCTTCTTTTTCATATACGAACACTTGCCGTGTGCCCTCTTGTTGCTCCTTTAGGTACTTTAAAAAGATCTCTTTTCCCTTTGTCCAGCCCTGCATTTGAAATGCTTGCACAAAGCTTTCCACATCGCTATATATCAGTGCTCGAATGCCTTCCATATTTTTTTCTCCTTTAAAATAACACAGATGCGCCAATCAAAAATTGCGCCAAATAATAAGTAAACAGCGTTACATAGTCCATCTTTTTGCTTGCCCCAAAAAGTATGTTTTTCGCAAGCAGTGCATCAGACAGCACAAACAAAACTGCCCCCACTTTAAGCAATACAGGCTGTGTGAGCGCCAAACAGACCATAGTGCACAACACAATGCTGTACAGAGAAAAAGGCACAAGATACGCTTTCAAGTGCTTTTTAAGCACGACAATGAGCACCACCACAAGCGCCATGAGTGCAAGAAACACATATAACTGCGTCATCACAAAAGGTTCGTTGAGCAAATATGCTGTGCAGTAAAGCACATGCCCTATACCAAACGTCACCACGCCCCAGTTGAACTTGACTTCAAGCGCCATGTCAGCCAGTGCGCACACAAAAAGCCCAGCCAATATAAAATAATTAGATAAGGAGGCACTTTGTTTGCTTAAAA
>CAYTPJ010000048.1:7058-13069 GCA_964439755.1 uncultured Oscillospiraceae bacterium | reverse complement strand
TTGTCCACAGCCACAGTTTCTACAAACTCTGTTGTGACCACGTCCAAACCAGCAAAGGTGTCTTCTGTAAAGAGCACAGAAGCAGAAATTTGTTCGCCCACGTTGAACATCACATCACTGTCTTTGTCCATCACCAAGCAGTATTCGCCATCTTCTGTTTGAAAATGCACATTGTTGCCTGCAACGCCCAACACAATACCTGTCAAAGTGTGGCAAGTGATTTTATCAGCTGTGATTTGACCAGGCAAGGACATTGCCATAACGCCGTTAAAATCGATGTAAATAAATTGACCTACTTGAAGCGCCTCCACGCCTTCCAACACTGTCTTGTCAGAAACGTGTACAATCACATCTCCTTGTTCAAATGTGTTGATCATAATGTCTTGACCTTCGAGCAGTTCCACAATCACACCAGACAGTTTATACATATCTTCATCCACAATCCCTTCTTCAGTTACGAGGGGTTCTTCCACGAGGGGCGCTTCCAAGTCCACATCTTCTGCATAAGCATAAGCACCCAATAAAGTCATCAATCCTAAAAGTATGGCAAGTAATTTTTTCATTTTGTTGTTCCTCCAAAATTTTTGTATTGTACAAGTGTTTTTCCTGTACACTATATCAAACGAAAGAAGAAACAAAAAGTTCCCGATTTTTTTAAAAATAAATTAACAATTATTTCTTATCCTTTTTTTCGCATAAATTGCCCAAAATAATCCACACTAAACCCGAAAGGTTTATTACTTTTAAACAAGCAAGGAGGCAATTTTGTGAGAGCAACTGGTATTGTTAGAAGAATTGATGAATTAGGTCGTGTGGTCATCCCCAAGGAAATACGCCGTACATTGCGTATTCGAGAGGGCGACCCCTTAGAAATTTACACAGACAGAGATGGCGAAGTCATTTTGAAAAAATATTCCCCCATTGGTGAAATGTCATCCTTTGCAAAGGATTATACCGAATCCCTTTTTCGCTCTTTAGGGCACATTGCGTGCATTGTAGACAGAGATCAAGTGGTCGCAGCCAGTGGTGTCACCAAAAAAGAATTGTGGGATAAACCCATCAGCCACGACCTTGAAACAGCCATCCAAGGCAGGCAAACCGTCAATGTCAACAAGTTCACAGGGGGCAAAATGGTGGCAGTCACCACAGAGGAAGACACTTCTTCCTACACGGCGCAAGTCGTTTCCCCCATCATTGCAGACGGCGAAGCCATCGGTGCTGTGCTCCTCTTATCCCGTGAACAGGGCGCCAAAATGGGCGACACAGAAACCAAGGTCGCAGAAACAGCTGCTGGCATTGTGGGCAGACAAATGGAGCAGTAAAGTCCTTCATATCTTATCAGCATCACAATCAAATACTTAAAAACCCTTTATTCCATTATACTATGAAATAAAGGGCATATTTTATTTGTAATTTATTTTTTTTCAGAAAAACTCTTGCTTTTTATTATTAAACGCATTTTTTGCTTGCTCAACTTTTCGACAATAAATATGCGTCTTTACAAATAAAAAAAGCACCCGACAACAAACAGTCGGATGCTTTTGCTTTTTTATTACTTTGCGTAGTCGATATAGCGTGTTTCACGAATGACGTTGACACGGATTTGACCAGGGTATTCCATTTCCTTTTCAATGCGCTTCGCAACTTCTTTGGCGAGCACTTTGGTGCCTTCGTCTGTAATGTCTTCCGGCTTGACCATGATGCGAACTTCACGGCCTGACTGGATGGCAAAGCATTTTTCAACACCTTGGAAGGAAGTGGCAATTTCTTCAAGCTTTTCAAGGCGCTTGATGTAATTTTCAAGAGATTCTCTGCGTGCGCCAGGACGTGCTGCGCTGATTGCGTCTGCCGCTTGCACCACCACAGCTTCCACTGTTTGTGGCTCTACATCGTTATGGTGCGCCAAGATGGCGTGAATAACGTCAGGGCTTTCATGATACTTTCTTGCAAGCTCGCCACCGATGGACACGTGTGTGCCTTCTTGTTCGTGGTCCACTGCTTTACCAATATCATGGAGCAAGCCTGCACGCTTTGCAAGCTGAACATCTGCGCCCAACTCTGCTGCCATAAGGCCTGCCAAGTGGCTCACTTCGATGGAGTGCTTGAGCACGTTTTGACCATAGCTTGTACGATAACGCATTCTGCCCAGCAACTTCACCAACTCAATGTGAATGCCGTGTTGACCTGTTTCAAACACAGCTTGGTCGCCTGCTTCACGGATTTGGTTATCCACTTCTTTTTTAGCTTTTTCCACACATTCTTCAATGCGTGCAGGGTGAATACGGCCATCCATGATGAGCTTTTCGATGGCAAGGCGTGCCACTTCACGGCGAACAGGGTCAAAAGCAGATACAATCACAGCTTCTGGTGTATCGTCAATGATCAAATCAACGCCTGTTGCAGTTTCAAGAGAGCGAATGTTGCGCCCTTCTCTACCAATAATACGCCCCTTCATATCATCATTGGGCAAGTTAATCACAGAAACAGTCGTTTCTGCCACATGGTCTGCGGCGCACTTTTGAATGGCCAATGCAATGATGTTGCGTGCCTTTTTGTCGCCCTCTTCTTTTGCTTTGGACTCAATGTCACGCACCATGGAGGCAGCGTCGTGATACGCATCCTTTTGCACACGCTCAATGACGAGCTGATGTGCTTCATCTTGGGTCATAGAGGCAATGCGTTCAAGCTCTGTAATTTGCTTGTCACGATAGGTTTCTGCCTCTTTTTGCATGTCGTTTGCTTCGTCTAATTTTTTGTTTACGCTCACTTCACGTTGTTCCAACGTATCGAGCTTTTTGTCGAGCATTTCTTCACGCTGTTGTGCACGGCGTTCAGAGCGTTGAATTTCCACACGGCGTGCTTTAATTTCCTTGTCGAGCTCTGTTTTTTGGCGAAGCACCTCTTCTTTTGCTTCCAAAATCATTTCCTTTTTCTTTTCGTCTGCTTTGCGAGAGGCATCGTCCAACAATTTTTTAACATACTCGTCTGTATTGCCAATTTTCTTTTCAATTTCGGCTTTGTAGTACTGTTTGCCAAAAAGCATACCCACTGTTCCTGCTACAAGTGCCGCAAGTATAATCCATAACCAAGTCACTGTTTGTTCCCCTTTCTTTGTTTAGTTTCACCATCATTCTAAGGTGCTTTTTATTAAAAGCGAACTAATTATTGATGCACACGAAAAACCGTACAGTATAAAACCGCACGGCAAAATGCAAGTTATCCACAAAGATACAAACCCATTGTACATGGGTACACACACAAAAATCACATAAAAGGGGATAAAACCCTTCCTGTATGCTAAAAGTGGCAAGCGCCTACTGTGAAAAAAACAGAGCGAATGTATCAGATAACAGCATGTTTCTACCTTTCTTTTTACAGAAAGCAAGAAACTTTCGCCGATCTCTTATATTCTACGACAAAACGCTATGTCTGTCAAGTAAAAAAGGGTGGTTTGCATAAATAAATATACAAAAATTCAATAAAAACACATAAAAAGGAGCATCCAACCTCTTGCATGCTCCTTTAAAGGCAGATTTTTTTATAAATTTCGAGAATTTTATGTCTTGTTTTTATACACTTTACACAAAAACATGTTTGGCATTGCTTTCAGTTCCTCTTTATGCCCCTTCCCCTGCAAAATCACGCACATTTGCGTTTTGAAACACCTCTTGTGGCGTACCATCCAGCGCAATTTTTCCATCCTGCATGAAAATCACTCTGTCTGCCACCTCTTTGGCAAACTCCATTTCGTGCGTCACCACAATCATGGTGCGCTTTTCATCTGCCAAACTGCGTATCACTTTGAGCACTTCTTTGGTCAGCAGTGGATCAAGCGCAGACGTAGGTTCATCAAAGCACAATATATCTGGGTTTAAACACAATGCTCGTGCAATCGCCACACGCTGTTGTTGCCCACCAGATAGTTCACAAGGATAGCTGTTCAGCTTATCAGACAAACCTACTTTTTGCAATATCTGTTTGCCGATTTCTTCTGTTTCCTTCAATATTTTCTGCTTATTTTGCTTATAATCTGCCCTTTCTTTTTGGAGCAGTTGGTAAGCGAGCGTCACATTTTGGAGCACGGTGTATTGAGGAAACAGATTGAAATTTTGAAACACAAGCCCAAAATGCAAGCGTTTTTTGCGCATTTCTTTTTCTGAAAAAAGCTCTTTTTCGTCACTGTCATATACTTTTTCATCGCACACAAACATGCGCCCTGCATCTATTTTTTCAAGGAAATTCAGGCACCGAAGCAGCGTTGTTTTGCCACTGCCCGATGACCCGATGATGGCAATCACTTCCCCTTTTTCCATAGAAAAGCTGATATCTTTGAGCACAGGGGTGCTATTAAAACTCTTTTTGATGTTTTGAACTTGTAACATACACATATCTTTCACCCCTTAAAATAATCTGTTTTCTTTTCAAGATATGAAAAGAGCAAGGTCAGTGCGCCATTGAATAATAAGAAAAACAAGCCTGTTGAAAACAAGGGCCAAATCAAACCCTGCTTTGTAAAGCGCTCTGCGCACATGAGTATTTCAGACACAGAGATGATGCGTGCAAGCGCCGTATCCTTTACAAGTGTAATAATTTCATTGCTCATAGGGGGCATAATGCGCTTGGTCACTTGAAATAAAATCACCTTGAAAAACGTCTGTGTTTTGGTCATAGAAAGCACTTGGCATGCCTCGTATTGCCCTTTGGGGATGGACTGTATGCCCCCTCTATAAATTTCAGAAAAATATGCGCCGTAGTTGACCACAAAGGCAATGAGCGTTGCCGTCATTCTCGATTTCATGGGAATATCAAAAAGCAACCCGGGCACATACATCACCACGAACAGTTGAAGCATCAAGGGCGTGCCCCTGATGACCCACACAAAAGTTTTGGTCAAGTATCGCAAGGGTTTAAACCTGGACATAGACCCAAACGCAATCAAAAGCCCCAAAGGGAGCGCCATTAAAAGTGTTAATACAAATATTTCCAAATTGATATAAAAACCTTTAAAAAGCGATTGCAGTATCGACTGTGTGCTGTTCATGTGTGCGCCCTCTCTTTGTAAAAGGAAAGGGGCGATAAGGTGCGTGTGCCCTCATGCGCCCCAACCCTAAATCTTCTTGTCAAATTTTAAGCATTATTTGCAAAGCATATCTTGCAAACCATATTTTTGTGCAATTTCAAGCATTGTGCCATCTTCTGTCAACTGTGCAATGATGTCATTCACCTTGTCCAAAAGGTCGCTGCCCTTTCTAAAAGCAATGCCGTAGTTTTCAGCACCAAAATCGTTTTTCGCATCCACTTTGAGTGTGCTATAATCCGTATTTTCACCCACCATCACATAAGCACAAATGCTGTCAACCACTGCAACATCTGCTGTCTGTGCTTTCACTTCCATGAGTGCTTTTGCTTGTGAATCCACTGGAATAAAGGTGGAAGCGTTGAACAATGCGTTGTTGAGCACAGCTTTTTCGCCTGTGGAACCAGCTTCTGCCACCACGTTTTTACCTTCTACTGTGCTGTCCTCTGCCCCTCTGTACACGAGCACTTGCGCATTTTTTAAGTAAGGTACAGAAATGCCCATGTTTTCTTTGCGTTCGTCTGTAATCGTTAAGCCGTTCCAGATGCAATCGATGTTCTTTGCATTCAGCTCAATCTCTTTAGAATCCCAATTGATTTCTACAAAGTCAGCTTCTACGCCCAATTTTTCACACACAGCTTTTGCAAAATCCGTGTCAAACCCTACGAGCGTATCCCCTTCATAGTAGTTGATGGGTGCATAGAGTGTAATACCAATGGTCAATTTGCCTTTGTTTACGATATAATCCGTGTCGCTTTCTTGTGCAAACGCACTGCCTAAAGTAAGTACCATAACAAGCGCCAATAATACCAAGATCCCTTTATTTTTAAACATTTTTTCTTCCTCCAAATTTCATATTTTATTTGTTTTTTTAATATTGTTGTAAATGAGTAAACCTCTGAGTTTATGCCAAATGGTCAAGCAAGCCACATTC
>CAYTPJ010000048.1:0-6958 GCA_964439755.1 uncultured Oscillospiraceae bacterium | reverse complement strand
CGCATTCCGCATTCCGCATTCCGCATTCCGCATTCCGCATTCCGCATTCCGCATTATGAATTATAAAAAACGGTCTCTCACCGTGCGATATGTCGCATTCTTCTTTCTCTACACATCATACATGTTCCCTGCCCTTCTTTGTTCTGTTCTTCACGTGCACTTTATCAGTACAGTGTGATGAACTAATAGTATGATAGCATGGTTTTTTTGTTTTGTCAACACCTTTTTTTAAAAAATATTGTTTTTCTATTGTTTTTTATGATTTGTTCTATCGTTTTCAGAACGCTACCCCTACCCACCCTGTTCACTGCCCATTATCGGGACGTCGAGGACGCCGTCCCCTACAACCTACTAACCACTAACCACTAACCACTAACCACTAACCACTAACCACTAACCACTAACCACTAACCACTGACCCCTGTTCCCTGTCCCCTGACCACTGTCCACTGACCACTGACCACTGACCCCTCCCCTTCCTTCGACCTTTTTTCATCCTATCCCCTATTATAATAGATACAAAAGGAGGGATGACCATGGTGGTGAGTGGTGAACGATACATGCTATTCAGCTTTTTTATGAACGCACTTTGCCTGTTTTCCCCGGCGTATGTACTCAAAAGAAAAGTGCACACTTTGCGTGTGCTCTTGAGTGCCTTTTCGTTTGCCCTGTTGGGCATGGTGCAAATGCTTTTGAGTGCCCAGTTTGCGCATTTTTTTCTCCTGCTCTTGCTCCCCTTCTTCATGACATTTTGCGCCTTTGGAAAAAGAGAGTTGCTCAAACTGTTTGTGCTCGTGTTGCTCTTTTCCATGCTCTTTTTGGGTGTATGCCTGTTTTTGTATCGCTTTCGTGCGCCCCCTGTTTGTAGTATTTCTGTTTGTGTCTTTGTGCCCCTTGCCTTTTCATTGTTCATGTTACATGAAAAGGCTCAAATCGCCCTCACCGTGCGCATTGTGGTGGACAAACAAACCTTTCATATAAAAGGCATTTTAGACACAGGCAATTGCTTAGCAGACGACACAGGCCCTGTGATCGTGCTCCCCAAAAAAGAGTTGGCAGACTACATCCACACGCACGATTGCGCATTAAGAGGCTTTCAATTGCTCCCTGTGCAAACAGCTCTCGGCTCAGGTGTGTTGCCTGCCTTTTACCCCGACCTCATCACAGTGACACACCATAACACCACGTATATTTTAAAAACCACACGCATTGCGCTTTCAAAAGGAGGCACTTGTGCGCTCGTGCCCCCCACACTCATCCAAAAGGAGGTTTGACCATGCTACAAAAAAACCCATTGGAGTTGCTCTTTTCCCTTTTTCTACGGTGCAAAAAACAGGAGATTTACTACATCGGAGGGAGTGAAGCCCTGCCCCTCCCCCTGTCCAAAGAGGAAGAATGTGCCCTCACGCAAAAGCTGTATACCTCTAAAGACAAAGAGGTGCGATCCATGCTCATTGAGCGTAATTTGCGCCTTGTGGTGTTCGTAGTGAAACGGTTTGAAAACACATTGATCACGCTTGAAGACCTCATTTCCATTGGCACAATCGGGCTTGTAAAAGCCGTCAACACCTTTGATCCTCGAAAGAAAATCAAACTGGCAACGTATGCTTCTCGGTGCATTGAAAACGAAGTGCTCATGTATTTGCGCCACACAAAGCGTTTAAAATCAGAGGTATCCTTAGACGAGCCTTTAAAAACGGACTTTGAAGGCAATGAACTGTTGCTGTCTGATGTTTTGGGCACAGAAAATGACCTTGTATACAAGCACATCGAGGAACATGCAGAAAAGCAAATGCTCCTTTCTGCTCTGGACAAACTCCCTCAAAGAGAGAAAAAAATCATCATCATGCGCTTTGGGCTACAAAGTGGCGTTGAAATGACTCAAAAAGAAGTGGCAGATGCTCTCAACATTTCGCAGTCCTACATTTCTCGGCTTGAAAAGAAAATCCTCAGTCGATTGAGTGTGGACCTTAAAAACATCTATAATTGAGCAAACAAAAAAGCTGAGTGGTGCGCTCAGCTTTTATATGTTTTTTTACAGGTCCATTGCACTCAAGCTTTCCTCTGCCTGTTCCCACGCATCATATGCCCTTTGCAAGTTATCCTTGAGCTGTTTGTACGTTTTCGTTGTGGTAAATACTGCCTGTTCATCCTGGTAAGAGGCAGGCGTTTCCATGTATTTTTCGTACTTTTCCACTTCTTCTTCGCACGCTTGCACCTGCTTTTCTGCTTCTGTGCAAGCGATTTTGAGTGCTTTTATTTTCTCTTTTTCATCCTTTAACTTGCGTTTTTCTTTGAGCTGCTCTGTCTTTGTCTTTGTATCGTCAAAGTATGCATCTTCGCCCGAATTTTCTCTTTCCTTCATATTGATGTAGGCATCATAATTGCCTTCATAGCGCACAATGCCATTTTCCGTAAGTTCGAGCACGCAGTTGGCAAAGCGATTGATAAAATATCTGTCATGCGAGATGGCCAATATTGTGCCGTCATACGCTTCCAACGCATCTTCGAGCACTTCACGGCTGTCCATATCCAAGTGGTTGGTCGGTTCATCCAAAAAGAGCAAATTGTCCTTTCGGAGCATGAGCTTTGTAAGCGCCACACGCCCTTTTTCGCCCCCTGAAAGCACGGATATTTTTTCAAACACATCTTCCCCTGTGAACAAAAATTGAGAGAGTGCTGTACGCACTTCTGTTTGATCCAAACGGGGGAAGTCATCCCACACTTCAAACAAAATGTCCTTTTCAGGGTGCAGATTGCTCTGGTGCTGATCATAATACCCCACATCCACATTAGAGCCAAACTGCACACGTCCACCATCCACCTGAGCTTTACCCAATATACACTTAAAAAGCGTGGTTTTCCCAATGCCGTTTGCACCAATGAGCGCTGCTCTATCTCCCCTTTTGAGCATAAAAGAGACGTGCTCAAAGAGCGTGTTTTGGTCAAAACTCTTTTTTAAATTCTCCACCAAGAGCACGTCATCCCCTGTGCGCCTTTTGGTAGAAAAGCTGAAAAACACTTGCCGTTCGTCTTGAGGCTTGTCCAAAACCTCCATTTTGTCGAGCATTTTTTCTCTGCTTTCTGCACGCTTAATGGACTTTTCTCTGTTAAAGGAGCGCAGTTTTTTGATGATTTCTTCTTGCCTTTTGATTTCCTTTTGCTGTGCATCATACGCTCTTTCCAAGTTGGTAAAGCGCTCTAAACGAAGCGTCAAATAGCGTGTATATGTGCTGTCATACTGCTGTAAAGAGCCAAGCAATATTTCCATTACACCTGTGCACACCCTGTCTAAGAAAAAACGGTCATGCGATACCACAATTAAACTGCCCTTGTAGTCGAGCAAATATTTTTCCAACCAATCGAGCATTTCCAAATCCAAATGGTTGGTCGGTTCATCCAGCAACAACACATCAGGTTTTTGCAATAGCAATTTGCCCAGTGCAAGGCGAGTCATTTCGCCCCCCGAAAGCAAGGTGGCTACTTGATTGTGCTGTTCCTTTTCAAACCCCAGCCCTTTGAGCACACCCAAAATAGCAGACTGATAGCTATATCCACCCATTTTTTCAAACAAATCCTGCAATCTTGCGTATGTATTCAAGAGTGCCTCCAATTTGTCTGCATCCTTTTCTGTGGACATATCTTCTTCTGTTTGACGCAATTTTTGCTCTGTTTTGATCACATCGTCAAACACACTCAGCAACACTTCATACACCGTTTGATTTGGCAAAAAAGTGTTTGTTTGCTCCAAGTATCCCATTTTCATGCCCTTATAAAGCGCAATATTCCCTTCATCTTTGCTCAACACACCAGATAAAATCTTGAGCAATGTGGACTTTCCACATCCGTTCACCCCAACGAGCGCCAAGCGTTCGCCCTCTTTTAAGGTGAAAGAAATATCATTTAAAATGTTGTTGCCACCAAAACTTTTGCTGATGTTGGACACGGTCATTACGATCATGAAACTATTATACCCCTTTATTTATAAGCATATTTTGAAGTTCTTGCACAGTTTTTTCTGCCTCTTTTTTGGTTGTGCCACACACCAAAAGCACGTCTTCAGGAAACACGAGTATGTTTGAAAAGAGCGCAATGCCCTTTTTGATGTACAGTTCATGTGCATCTTCTTCTATGGCGAAAAACACCATGTCTTCTACCCACGCATACTCTTTTGCAATGTAGAAAAACTCTGCCGAACAGATATAATCATCTGCCGTTAAAGGCAAAGTGTACGACAATTCTTTTACGACTGTCTTTTTCTCTTTCACGATTTCTTCTTGATGAGAAAGTGTGTATAAAATACGCAAAGAAAAGAGCATTTCTTCTTTTCTTTTTTCTTCATTTTGAATGCTTTGAGCGTAAAATAACGCAAGCTCACTGAGCACAAAACGAGATTCATCCGTGAGCAAAGATTGTAGCGTGTCTATGGACAATTTCCTTGCGCTCTCTAAATCCATGCCACAATATTCTCTCAAAAAAGCATTGAGCGCATGTTTTTTCTCTTTTTCATCCACTTTATCCAGCAGTGTCCTAAAAAAATCGCCCATCATTTCTATCATTCTGAGCACATAATCGTGTTGAAACGCCACATTTTCGCCCCCTTTTTTGAAGACTTTTCACTTTTCTCGTTTTCTCTCTTTGAAAATACCAAAAGAAGGGCTGAACAAATACATTGTCAGCCCATAACACGTTTCGCAAAAATTACTTAATGAACATCATGATCAATGCCAACAAAACGAAAACGCCTGCGGACACTTTGGTGATCATAGCCATTTTGCCTTCAAAAGAACCACCCTTGTTTTTGCCAAAGAATGTTTCGCTTGAACCTGTTACGGCGCCCATGCCATTGGATTCACTGGGCTGAAGTAAAACAGACACAATGAGAATAAGAGAAGCCAAAACCATCAATACTTGAACTGCAATTGCCATCTAAAGTCCCTCCTTGAAATAAGCAAGTATAAGCATACCACATTTTATGCTTTCTGTAAAGGCATATTTTTGCTTTTACTTTTATTTTTTAAAAATAATCCTAATCACAATAAAAAATCGAACGGCTTTCATTGAGAAAAACCGTTCGATGTAAAGTATTCTTCCCAAAAGAGCTGTTAGTTTTGTTTATATACGGACACAGCGCTCGCAAGAAAAACTGCTTGAATAACAACGCTTACGATGCCATCCCATGTGATTTTTGTGCCTGATGTAAATGTGAAAATTGAGCCGATCAAGCCAATCGCTGTCAACACAATCGCAACCATCAAAGGCTTTTTAGCACCCTGTGCACCTTTGTAGCCACACAAACCAATGATGAAGTTGAGCACACCCACAATGAGTGTAACAGCGCCCAAGCCCCCTACAACCGTTGCCACTGCTGCGCCGCCTTCTTCGTCCGTTTGGCTAATCAAAGTGCCCTCTGCGCCACCACCAACGAGCGCCACAACGCCCATCACAGCCATAATCACTGCGAATACCATCATCACGATGGACATGATTTTTAACAAGTTTTTCATAATTTGTACCCTTCCTTTTTGTTTTAAAAAGCATTTTTGCTCTTTAAAAGTATTATATACGAATGTACAAATTTTGTCAAGATATAACAAACAATAACATCCATTGTTGTTAAATGTGCATGACTTTGCCATTTTCCAAACGGGAGTCTTCTGCTGCAAGCGCCACCAAATGGCTTTCCACAGAACGGCTCACAGAGGACAACGTGCGAGAGGGTGTGCCATTTTCGCTCACCAAAGTCAAAAATTCTTCCACCATGCGAGCGTCCCCACCTGCGTGGCCAGAAAAGTCATTAGACAAAGTTTTTACGTCAATTTCTTCTTCTTCGCCTAAGAAGGGCATCACTTTGATGGTGTTTGTTTCCATATCTGCAACGATATCGCCCTTTGTGCCCATCAAGTGAATTCTGCGACCACCGTGTGCAGTAAATGCGCACATGGTAAAGTTGATGGTGCAGTCCCCTTCTAAATTCATGTTAATCACTTGGTGATCCACTACATTGTTGTCACACTGATACACACAGCGCCCATAAGGCCCTTTTTTGAGTGCTTCGAGCACCCCTTCTCTTGTGGGGTTTGTTTGCACCACGTTTACAGGCCAATCAAAATTGCCTTTGTCCATTTGCTCTGTGTACAATCTTTCTGCATTAAAGGGGCAAGTATCTTTCACCTTACAGCCGTCCATGCAATAGGTGGTTGCACCTTCTGGCATGTTCTCTTTTTTAAAGAGCCTCAAGTCGCCAAAAGAAGATACTTCTTTGCACTTTTTGCCCACGAGCCAAAGCAAAATGTCCATATCATGACAGCATTTTTGCAAAATCATGGGTGAGCTTTGTTCTTTATTTTTCCAATTGCCACGCACAAAAGAGTGTGCCTGATGCCAATATCCCACTTTTTCAATCGCTTGTACAGACACCACATCGCCAATCCTGTCATTTTCCAAAAGTTCTTTTAATTTTTGGAAGAACACGGTGTAGCGAAGCACGTGGCATACCACCACATGGCGCTTTTTCTCTGTGGCTAATTTTTCAATATCACGGCATTCTTGTTGCGTGGGTGAAATGGGCTTTTCGAGCAACAAATGATAGTCGTTTTTGAGTGCCTCCATTGCTTCTGTATAGTGCATTCTATCTGGCGTACAGATGAACATCACGTCTGCAATGCGCCCTTTTTGGAGCATTTCTTCAGCGCTGTCAAAAAGCTGATCATCTTTTAAATCATACAACTTTTGCGCAAGCGCCAAACGTTCTTTACGAATGTCTGCCACTGCCACAATTTTCATTTTGTCTGGAAAGCGTGTTTGACATTCTGCGTATGTGTCTAACCCTCTGGAGCCACACCCTGCAATGGCCACTGTAATTTGTTTCATTTCTATTTCCTCCTGTGTTTTACATATCGCTGTTTATTTGAAGACTGGACGTTTTCTTCTGTACATAAATATAGCATAAAAAAAC
>CAYTPJ010000047.1:0-15264 GCA_964439755.1 uncultured Oscillospiraceae bacterium | reverse complement strand
ATGCCTTCAAAAGGCTCTCTAAAAGGCTCAATGATGTCTGCAAGGTAAATGATGAGGGCTAAGTCAGACATGCGTTCACAGCCCACTGTGTGGCAGTAAATGGCATGTAGCACTTCCTTGTCCTGTACATGAAATTCTGTTTTTGCAACGTATGCACCCACAGGGCCGTGGAGCAAGGCAGGGGAAGAAAGCAAGTCTTTGTCTGAGATGTTCGCTTCTTCTGCATACTCCAACATTTTTTTGTAAGGCATCATTTTGGCGCAATCGTGGAGCATAGCGGCAAGCGCTACCTTCTGATAGGGTACGTGATGTTTTTCGGCTAAGTGAACGCTTTCATAACATACGCCTGTTGTGTGTAAAAAACGCTTTTGATTCATCATAGGCGATAATTTATCCACAATGTCTTGGTGATATAAAAAGTGCATGGCAATGTATTTTTGCACGTTTTTATCCAGCGTGTTGATTTTTTTAAATTGGGCAATACTATCTCGTATGAGGGGGGAAGAACCCATGGTGAGGGGCACAAACATTTGTTCAACTTGTGCACCTGTTTGCAAAAGTTCAGCAAGGAGTGCATCCATGTTTACGCCTGCACGCTGATAAGTTAAGATGGTACAAAGGGTAAAGAGCTTGTCACGCCCTTCCCAGTACTTTAATCCGCTTAATTTGTCAGCACCGAGGATGAGATAAAAATCATCTTCCTTATGCTCTTTTTTAAGCTTTAAAAGCGTTTGCAGGGTATTTGAATTTTGTAACTCTTGTATTTCAAGAGCAGATACGTGCACTTTTTTGTTGTTTTTAAAAGCAAGTGTGCACATTTTTAATCGGTCTTCTTTTTTTGCAACAGGGGCTTTTAAAAGAGAAGTGGTGTTTGAAGGCATGAGGATAACCAAATCCATACCATAATCCAACGCACATTGTACAGCTGTTGTGTGCCCATTGTGAATTGGATCGAATAAACCTCCATACAACCCTATCTTCATCAAACCTCTCCTCCCACTTCTATTATACAACAAAATATCAAAACTGAAAAGAGGTAAAATGATGAATTTTGCAATATATGGCAAATCTTGGAGCAAAAAACTGGATTATTTGCTTTTAAAACTGTTATTCTTTGTTCTTTGCTTGTTTTTTTATCTGTATTTTTTTGGTATACATATATTTTCTGTCTTGTCTGCAATGAGTACTTTTGTAATTTTTTCCTTTTTCTATAAGAAAAATCAGGCTAAGAAAAGAGCAAAAAAAGAAGTGCAGTATAGGAAAAAAATGGGTGGAGAACTGTTTTTACAAGATTTACTTTTTAAAGAGAATATCGTGTGTTGCAAAGAAATCCTAAGCGCACTTGAAAAAAAATTCAATTTTGAAGTCAAGGAAATACATGCACAAGGCATTGTGGCGCAAATTAAGGGGGAACGGGTGTATTTTGAGTTTTTAAAAAAAGATGCAAAAAGTGCTGTGCACGCAGATGAAGTATTATGTTTAAAAGGGGAAACAAAAAAGCATCACTGCATACGTGCTGTGCTCCTTACTTCGTCTGACAGTGCATTAGAACGAGCAGAGGAAATCGCACAGCAAACGCCTTGTGTACGGATTTTTAATCGACAAGAGATTGTCAACCTTGTTGGCAAGGAACATGCGATAACAGACCAACAGATCAGAGAAATTCAAAATACAAACAGGATATTGCATTTTAAAAAAGCAACATTAAACAAAATACTGAACAAGAAAAGAGCAAAGAAATATGCCTTTTATGGTACCTTGCTTTTGCTTTTATATTTTGTAACAGGGCTGATTTACTATCCTATTTTGGGGACAGTGCTTATTTTGATGGCAACATTTTCAAGGGGCAAACAACAAACAGTTGATGAAATTTAAGTATAAAAAAGGATATGAAACAAAAAAAGCGTAATATATAAAGAGAGAAAGGGGCGATTATGATTTTAATCAAAAGAAACTTACACGTAGAAATGAAAGACCTGATTTCAAAGCGAAATTCAGGCAGAAAACGTCTCCTTTTGCACGCTTGTTGCGCTCCTTGTTCAAGTGCTGTGATTGAAAAGCTGGAAAAGGATTTTGACATTACGCTGTTTTTTTACAACCCAAATATTACAGATGAACATGAATATACAAAAAGATATATGGAATTAAAGCGCTTGATAGGAGAAATGCCTTTAAAATATCCCATTGCGCTTTTGGATGGTGGGTTTGAAAAACATAGTTTTTTTCAAATTTCCAAAGGGTTTGAGAAGGAAAAAGAGGGGGGCGCACGGTGCTTTTTGTGCTATGAACAAAGGCTTCAAAAAACAGCAGAAATCGCACAGGAAAATGCCTTTGATTATTTTTGTACCACGCTTTCAATTAGCCCTTATAAAAACGCTCAAAAACTGTGTGAGATAGGGGAAAGGGTGGGGGCTTTGCATCACGTACCCTATTTACCTTCTGATTTTAAAAAAGAAAACGGTTATAAACGTTCCATAGAATTGTCAAACATTTACAAACTGTACAGACAGGATTATTGTGGGTGCGATTTCTCCAAAAAACAGCGAGAAGAACAGAAGAAAAATATGTGTATAGACATTTAAAATAAAAGCTGATTGCCTTGTAGCAAGTCAGCTTTTTTTATGTGTTGTTAAAATAAAAAATAGGGTGTGAAATTAAATTTTATAAAATGTGCAGGTGTTATTGTACACAATGTTTGCGACTTCATCAAAAGGCATTTCTTTTATTTCGGCAAGTTTTTTGAGTACATAGAATACATTTTTAGGTTCGTTTCTTTTGCCTCTAAAAGGTTCGGGAGAAAGGTAGGGGCTATCTGTTTCTACAAGCACTCTATCAAGGGGTACATTTTTTGCAGCCTCCAAGAGATTTTTGGCGTTTTTGAAGGTCAAAGGCCCTGCAAATGAAATGTAATACCCCATTTTAAGGTATTCTTGCATCACTTCGCAACTTCCTGAAAAACAGTGAATGACTGCACTTTCAGGGCGCACATTGTTCTTCAATGTTTGAAGCATATCTCCGTGTGCATCTCGAATGTGAAAGATAACGGGCACATGGAGCGTGTTTGCTAATTGCATTTGCTCTATTAACACTTTTTTTTGTACATCTCGGGGGGATAAATCGTAATAGTAATCTAAGCCGATTTCGCCCAATGCAACTACTTTGGGGTTGGAAAAACAGTGCTCCAATTCAACCAAATAATCCTCTTTTACGTCTTTGGCTTCGTGTGGGTGCACACCACATGCAGCATACACTTGTGGGTATTTTGTGGCAAGTGCAAGGCAACGCAGAGAAGAAGGCATGTCACTGCCTACGGTTGTGCATTTGATCACTTGATTGTTTTGCATGTTTTGGAGGAGGTCGTCTGTTTCACCGTTGAACTTTTCATCATCTAAATGGCAATGGGCATCAAAAATTTGCATATAGTACCTTCTTATAAAATATTTTCATAAAATAAGGAGCTGCCTTATTTGGAAAGGGCAGCTCCATAGAGTCAATAAACCTTAATAAGACATGGCGACAATGATGCCACCCATATTGTCGATAGAAGCTTGAACGGACTTTGCACGATCGACCACTTCTAATGTGGCATCTGTGCCAGTGTCAGGTACACGAATGAGCTCGTACTTTAATTCGCCTTCTTGGTAGACGGCAATATGTGGGTGCTCAATCATGTATTCCACAAATTCTTCTAAGCAGAAATCCATGTGGTGCATGATAAAGGCAGGTGCTTCGCCCACGTAGCGCATAATGCGCAATGCTTTATCTTCCCCTGTTTTCCATGATTTATCTGTTGTGGTAGGGGTGGGATAATTTTGAGAGGGGAAACGGAAGATAAAGCCGTATTGGTAGCCTTTTTCAAGCAACCACGTCATGTGCTCTGTTTCTTCAAAACGTTTGGAGTTGAAATCTGCATCCTCTTTGTCATAACGGCGCAATCTAAAGGAAAGCCCTGTTTGGTACTCGCTTGTGCCGGGTACATTGACAGAAAGACGTGCTTTTTCAACAAGCGTTTGACCTGTGAATTTATCAGACCAGCGTGCAGCTTCTTTGTCAAAATACTCTGTCTGCTTTTCGTTGGTGCGATAGCCTTCTTCAATTAAGAACTTTTCAATGCCCTCTGCTTTTGCAGCATCGAGCATCGTTTTAAGTGCTTCAAGAACATTTTTTTTGATGACAACATAGTTGTCTTGCACTTGAATATCCTTGTAAGTGCGCCCTATGCTCACCATATCATCAGCAGAAAAGTCATTGGGCAAAGTATGCCAACGGTTGACGAGCATCATGCCACTTGCAATCAAATCTTGACGCGCAAAGTTCTGCGTTCTTGTGCCATTTAGAGCAAAATTACTCACGTCCAATATGTCCACACCTGTTGATTTAGCAGTGGGCCACTGAATGTTTTCTCCCTTTTCTTGCTTTTGGGATTGTTCAAACACACGCTGTTCATATTGTGCTGTCAATTCTTCATTTTGCTTGTTGATTTCGAGCTGACGATCAATCACTTTTTGGTCGACATAGCCCTTTACAAGGAAAAATCCGACAGTTGTAACGACGGTTAAAATGAACAAAACGAGTAAAATACGTTTGAGCTTTCCGTAAGCATCCACAGGTTGTTTGTTTGACATAAAATACACCTCTCTCATGCTTCTATCTGTGTTCAACAGAAACGAAAGTTGAATGACCTTTAAAAAAGCAGATGTTGCGAAAGAAGCAAACCATTCTAATCTTTAGAAAGGAACGCATATCTCTTAATTGGAGGATTAAAAACACACGCATACTTCTTTCCATCAAAGCTTCCTTAACAATATACCAAAAAAAACACCAAATGTCAAATGTTCAGAGGGTTTTTTTGAAAATTCTTTCTTCATTTTTTGTAAAAAGAAGACGAAATCTTGGTTTTGTGGAATTGTTGATTCTAAAATCAATGCTTTATTCACTCGTATGTTTTTGTGCCGTTGTAACTCCAGTCCGTTGTGGGCATGTTGTCCATTTCAGGTGGGTACACATTGTCATTTTTGAGCACAAAGCCAAAATCTACAGCCAAGTTTTGACCATTGCTAGGTACGACCACTTCGTGAGCTGTTGCAATTTGCCCTTCTTCGCTGTCTAACACACTGCTAACAAGGGGAAAATCATTGTTCTTTTTGGTGATGCTCAAGGTGTCGTGCATTGTTACCTTGACTTCGTATGTACCAGGATACATTTTATCTAAGTAATAATGACCGTAAGCGTTTGTTTCTGTTTGGTGTGCAAGAACGCCATATTGATAGAAAGAAATAGTCAATTTGGGAATGCCTTTTTCTCCAATGTCTTGCAATCCATTTTTATTTTCATCCAAGAATGCAAAATCGCCCACAGCGCCTGTAGCGCCAATGCCCACATCCATCTTTGCTTTGACTTCGCCCATTAAAACAGGGAAGAGGGCGGAAGAAGCATTTTTCCCTTCTTCTGTGTCTGCCAACACAATGCTTTGCTTTTCGCCCGTGTCAACGGTGCGTGCAAAGAGTGCGTTGTCTGGAATGGACACTTGGATGGTGTAATTGCCAGGTAAAACTTCTTTGAACAAGAAACCACCGTCTGTGTTTGTTTGTGTTGTTTTGATTGCAACAGGTTCATTCTCTTTATATAAGGATACTTCTCTTTGATGAAGCATGTCTTTAGATCCATCCAAATTCCAAAGAGAGCCTGTAATGATGGCATATTTTAAAATACCAACGTCTTGCGTTTTGGTTTCACCATCATGCAACTCAATGGGCAATGACCACACACTTTCATTTTGGAGGGCAGTGGGGGCAACAAGAATTTGGTTGCTTAAAGAAAGGGAAATTGTATAGCTGTCTGGAATGAGATTGACTGAAAGGAATTTGCCGTCTGCGCCTGCTGTCACTGTTTGAACAACATTTCCTTCCTTGTCCAAAATATCAAACGCTTGGTTTGGAATGATGCCTTCACCATTTTCATATACCTTGGAATAGTTTTCGTCATAGAAACACAAGCCTGTTATTTGAGCAGGGGTTGTATATGAAATGATTTGTTCATTTAAAATTTGAGCAGGGGCTAAAGAAAGCACGGCAGTTGAAACATCTGTGTTGTTTTTAGGCACAAGCATTTGATGATCTTTTGAAAACACAGTGTTTGTGGGCAGTGTAATCATGATGTCATAGTCATCTGGACGCAAACCGTTGATGGAAAAAGTGCCATCACTGTTTGTGGTCAGTATGCGCTCACTACCATGATTTTGCCCTGTGATAGAGATGGTAACATCCCCTTTGTTCCCATTCATAGATTGTGCAGAACCACTGATAGAAGCACTTCTAACAGCCCCCACAGGAGGCAATTCTGTTTGAGAACCCATAGAGCAAGAGAAAACTTGGGACAAAATGGTGTCATCATCTGTGGAGGTGAAAAGGATGCCATTTTGTGCTTTGTATTGGAGCATGTATTCACCAGGTAAAATGCCTTTGATGTAGAAAGAGCCGTCTTCTTTTGTAGTGTCAACTGCAATGTCAGAGTATTGTGAACCATCTGCATGGAGCAAAGTCACAAGTACACCTTCCATGCCCCCTTCGTTGGTCGTCAAATCATCATGATTTTTGTTTTGAAGGACGACACCGTTGAGCGTTGCTGCTTTAAAGATACCAATTGCAACGTGATCTAAGGTGGTGTCTGGATAAAGCGCAAAGATATTTGTTTCGCCGTAAGAAGCGTTTTGCGTTACAATATCATTTTTGTTTTGCTGATCCCCTTCGACATAAGGAGAGCTGATGTAAGGGTCAGACAACAATACACGCACAGTGTGCGCATCGGGCAAAAGTGGATACAAGGTAAAAGCACCTTGCTCGTCTGATACTGTTTGATGTACTACATTGCCGTGGATGTCAATGGCTTGTACAGTGAAATTTTGAATGCCTTTTTCGTTTTTATCTAAAAGGCCGTTGTTGTTTTCGTCTGCGTAGCAAACACCTGTGATGCTTGCGGGCTTTGTGATGCCTGCATTTTTAGTATTGAGTGTGGCATGCGCTAAGGTAACATCAATAGAGGCTTGGTTTTTTGCACCAATAGAGGTGAAATCATTGCCTGTACCAATGTTTGAAAACACACTTTCATCGTGTAAGGTCGCAGTGATTGTTACATCTCCACCACGTACAACAGGGAAAAAGGCATCTCCATTTGCATCTGTTTTAGACTCTAATACTTTTTTATCATTCACATAGAGTTCAACAGTTGCATTTAAATAAGAAGGTTCATTTTCTTGTCGAATACCATCAAAATCAAGGTCTTGATAAAAAGATACAAGCAAGCTGGTTGCATCCATAACGCCCACGGGTTGGATGGTTGCTGTACTTAATGCAGTGACAATGACTGTGCCACTTTGGGAAAAAGCGTATCCGTTTGTAAATTGGCTGTCGCCATTTGGTAGCGTGAACATGTGTGTTTCAGGGAGCGTAACGGTGAAATCATATGTACCTGGTTGAAGGGCTGTGAAAGCAAAAGAGCCATCTTCTTGCACAGTTGTTGTACGTGTTAAATCTGTGCCCTGGAGCTTTAAATCAATGGTTGCTTTTAAATAGCCCTTTTCATCAGCATCCATTTTGCCATTGCTATTTTGGTCATACCAAATTTTACCTTCTGCGGCACCTGTTTTTACAGCGCCTATGCCCATACCAACTGAGCCTGAGAAAAGGTCAACGGCGTCAGAATAGGCAATATTTGTGTCAGAGGTATTGAAGCAGTTATAGAAAATTGTTTGTTTTTTGCCCTTGGGGCCTATGATATAATTTTCAGGGAGCGTGGCAGAAACGGTGTATGTATATGGAGAAAAGTCCCTTACAATGAGTGTGCCATCTTTGTTGGTGACACCACTGTATACCACCATATCTTCTCCGTTGATATTTGCATGAATGTCAATTTGAACATTTTTTATTCCAGGTTCAGAGAGCATACGCCCTCCGTTTGAATTTTCATCTTCAAAAACGACAAAATTAAAATACACAGAGGATTTTGTAGCACCCAAAAACACCTCTTTAGTGTCGCCAATAAAGAACCAATCCGTTTGGGCTGTTTCGCCTATACTGGGGTATAAAAGGCTATCAAAACCATAGAGGGTCGACACGTAGCCATTAGGCAATGTTGCAATGATGCGATAATCGCCTGCCACAATGCCTTCGCAATAAAAATCGCCATTCGGGCTGACATCTATCTCTTTTGTGACACCTTCTTTGCTTTCTAATACAAGCGAAACGTTTCTCAATCCCTTTTCGCCTTCCATTTTACCGTCCATTGTTTTGTCGTGAAATACTTTGCCATTTAAAGTTGCAGCGCTTGCGCTGAATGCAGACAAGAGAAGCAGTAATATCAGTAGAAAAAACAGGCTTTTTTTAGACATTCTTTTTTGCCTCCGTTTTTTAATAGGTCCATATATAATCATACTTTAATTTACAGCGTTTGTCAATTATTTATGGACAAATGAAATGTAAATTTTAAAAAATAAAAAGTGAGTTGATTTTACCCAACTCACCATGGCATAAGAAAACGCATTTTTTTATTAAAATGCATGAAAAGGTCAACATGTGATGACTTGAGGGGAAAGCACGTGCCCTTTGATTAAAATACGAAGTGGGGCACAAAATGGATTTTTGCAAAATGTGGTGCAAGAAGCAAGACACACTTTTGCGCACAAAGCGATGTTGGAGGCGCAAGAAAAACATTTGTTTGTTTGGATACACACTTTTTTACACAAATGCCCTTTTTGAACGAATTTGCACCCTTTGTCATCCAAAACAGTACAGACAAGGGGTACGCAGATTTCTAATGTCATTTTGCAAGGTGAAGTATCAGAAATGGTGCAGGAAGGGCAAATGTTGTCCTCTCTTACATGCGTAAGCCTGTAATGCTCGGAACAAGAACAGAATGAATCTAAATAAATGCGTTCAGACACACAGTTTTGGTCTACACAGAAGGAAGACACTACTTTGTTGATGACATATTGATTGCAACAAGGGGTGCACGACGTGGGCAACACTGAGTTACAACAATTGTAAACCTCGTTGCAATTTTGACAACAGTTGTCAGTATATGGCACACAACACGTGTTGATGTTGTCCGAACAACAGGGCGCAGGAGGGCAATATGCGTTGTTTAAAAGACATGCGTTGTCCTCAAAAGTACAACAGGGAGAAGAACGGGTTTGGTGATAACAGCAAGTGGCAGGGCGTTTGGGTAATTTGATCTTTTGCGTACTGCAACAAAGTGCATTTTTATTCATACAATATACCTCCCTTTAAATGGGGTCAGTATATTTTATTCAGGCAAGCCGTTATTTGTGCTTGCAATATTTCGACCATAGGCATCAAACAAAAGGACTTGGTCATATTTGCTCTTGTGGAAAATGCGTTTATTGTGGGGAAAAACAATATCTGCTTGCGTGTTGCTTGCACTGCCTGTGAGCTTTATGGAACCGTGTTTGGGCAAAATAATGTCTTCTTGTATGACGAAATATTCTTCGCCACGGGTTGAAAATATGCTCATGCCCTTTAAAGAAATATCTTCTTTGGACATGTTGTCTAAATACAGAAGGTCTTTAGAGGTTTTTAATGTGAGCATGATAGAAGCGTTTTTTGGAGGGAGCACGTAAGACACTTCTTTTATTTTTGGTGTATTGTTATTTAAAACGATGAGATAAGCATCCTGCGTATCTTGCGTTACATACGTTTCACATCCAATGCCTTTGAGTGCACGCAGAGTATCTGGGCTGGGTGTGTCTGCCTCCTCTTTTGTGCTTGTTGTGATGACGCTCATGCGTGGTCGTGTGGCGTTTAAAAAAGCAGCGCTTGTGGAGGAGTTGTCGCCATGAAAAGCTACTTTTAACACGTCACATTTGGTGAACAGTTTTTCTTTTAAAAGGGTAAATTCTTCTTCAAATTTCATGTCGCCTGTAAGCAAAATACTGCCGTGCTTTGTGCCCATGGTCATCACAAGAGAATTGTTATTTTCATTCTCTGTGTCCATATAAAGTGGGCCTAACACTTGGAAATTTATATCCCCAAAAGAAAGCGTTTCCTTGGCATTTAACACAAGTGCAGGAACATTGTGCTCTGTTGTCGCCTTGATAACAGGGTGGTTTTCGTCCATCTTGTAGAGGGAAAAAGCAGGGTAATACACAGTGTCTACTTGAATAGGGCTTGCTAAAAGGCGATTGAGGCCGCCTACATGGTCTTTGTCACAGTGCGTGATAAAAACACCGTCCAAGTGGTCAATGCCCATTTGATTTAAAGCTGTGAGCATAACAGAAGATGTTCTTTCATACCCTGTGTCTACCATAAAATGTTTGTCCAAATAAGACAGAATGATGCAGTCTGCTTTTCCAATGTTGAGCACCATCATATATACGCTGTCGTCCGTACCATTGTACGAAAGAGAATACCCCTGGGGGGTAAACAAAATAACAAAGAGCGCAAGAATTAGGAACAAAATGCTGATTTTTTTAAAGAGAGATTTCAAGGAAATATCCTCCAATAAATTACGAAATATAAGACACTCTGTTTTCTAAAATAGGGTGCATTTGCTTATCATCATCTTTATAGCCGATTGCAATTGCAATGATAAAAGCGTGTGTTTTGGGGAAATCCAAGAGCTGTTCAAAGATTTCTTTGTCCGTACCTTCAAACAAGTCTTTGGGCATCCCTAATATGACACTGCCGAGGTTTAAACTCTGCGCACAAAGCGCCATGTTTTGAACTGCAATGCCAGCATCTACTTCTGACCAATGGAAAGTTTTATCTCCTGAAATGAATATCACAGTAGGCGCATGGTAAAAAACATGAAAATCTTGATCTTCAAAGCGTTTGCTACGTTCCTTTTTATTCTGCACCAATTGCTTTAAATTATCATTCAAATCATCTAATTTTTCTTTGTTTTGAAGTACAGAAAAATGCCATGATTGCTTGTTGATGGCACTGGGCGCACAAAGCCCTGCATGGAGGATTGTTTCAAGATCCTCTTTTGAAATCTGTTCGTCCTTGTATTTTCTGCAACTGCGTCTGTTTTCAATGGTTCTCATAGTGTCGTTCATGATAAAAATCCTCCTTGAAATGTGGGTGTGTTGTGTGATATAATATAGTAGGAAAGGGTGAAAAATGTGCACGAAAAGTGGATGAGAGAGGCGCTCAAAGAAGCGACTTTAAACAGAGATGAAGTGCCTGTGGGCGCTATAATTGTAAAAGATGATAGAGTGATTGCAAGAGCGCACAATGAAAGGGAGTCCGAAAGCAAAGACATCTTTGGCCACGCTGAAATGCTGGCGATGAAGAGGGCATCTGAGGTGCTTCAAGATAGAAGGCTCACAGACTGTACGCTGTATGTAACGCTGGAGCCGTGCCCTATGTGCGCTGGCGCCATTATGCTTTCGGGGCTTAAAATGTGCGTGTTTGGTGCGTATGACCAAAAGCAAGGATGCGCTTCCAGTGTGTATGATCTATTAAATGAAGAAAATTTTTCACACAGGGTGCAAGTGGTGTCTGGTGTGCTTAAAGAAGAAGCGAGCGCTTTATTACAAGCTTTCTTTCAACACAAGCGTACCAAACATCTATAAAGTAACATATTTTATGTAAAAAAGCAAGCGTGAAATGTAACAAGTGAAAGGGAAATATAATGGCGAGCAAACAAAAGACGGTGTTTAGCTGTACGGCATGTGGATATGAAACAGCGAAATGGTTTGGCAAGTGCCCTGAGTGTGAGAGCTGGAACACAATGGTAGAAGTGGCTCAAAGTGTAAAAAGTGCAGCACCTATAAAAGAAAATAAACAGCGTGGGGGCTTTTTAAACGAGGCTGTTTTGATGAACGACATAAAAGCAGGTGCGCAAATTTATCAAAAAACGGGTATTGATGAGCTGGATCGTGTGTTAGGAGGAGGGCTTGTAGAAGGGGCGTTGCTCTTAATTGGTGGAGATCCTGGCATTGGCAAATCCACTTTGTTGCTTCAAACGTGTGCCAACCTTTCCAAGCAAGATAAAACTGTGCTCTATATCACAGGGGAAGAAAGTGCAAAGCAGATTAAACTGCGTGCAGAACGTTTGAGTGTGGACAGCACAAATATTTTGGTGCTTGCTGAAAATGCCATGGATGCTATAGAAGATAAGCTCAATGAAATCAAGCCAGATTATGTGGTGATTGACTCCATTCAAACGATGTATCGCCCTGACATGAGCAGTGCACCAGGCAGTGTGAGCCAAGTTAGAGAAAGCGCAGCCCTTTTGATGCGCTACGCAAAAAGTAACGGTTGCGCCATTATGCTCGTGGGGCATGTGACCAAAGAAGGGGCGATTGCAGGCCCTCGTGTGCTTGAACATATGGTCGATGTGGTGCTTTATTTTGAAGGGGATAATAACCATGAATATCGCCTTGTACGTGCTGTGAAAAATAGATTTGGCTCTGTAAATGAACTGGGTGTGTTTGAAATGACAGGTACAGGCATGCGTGCTGTTACAAACGCTTCAGAAACGTTATTATCTCAAAGAGCGCAAAACGCAAGTGGATCTGCTGTGATGTGTGGTATGGAAGGTTCTCGCCCTATGCTCATTGACATTCAAGCGCTTGTAACCACTTCTTATTATGCTGTGCCTCGCCGTACTGTGGATGGTTTGGACTCGTCCAGAGTGATGCTTTTACTCGCTGTACTCGAAAAAAGAGCAGGGGTTAAATTGTACAATCAAGATGTATTCATCAACGTTGTGGGTGGGCTTTCTTTAAGAGAACCTGCGTGTGACTTGGCTGTACTGATGGCTGTTGCATCTTCTGCATATGACGTTGTTTTAAAGAGCAATTACGCAGTCATGGGGGAAGTGGGGTTATTGGGCGAAGTGCGTGGCATCAGTAAATTGGATAGGCGCATTACAGAGTGTATGCGCCTTGGGTTTACAGATATCATTTGCCCTAAAGATAGCGCAAAGAAAATCAAAAGCATAGAAGGTGTACGCATTCATGGTGTAGATACGGTGGCACAAGCCATGGCAGTGATGGGTATTTATAGAAAATAATGTGTTTGTAATAAAATTGTAACAAACATTGTTGTATATTAAATTTTTGTCATAAAACAGAGCAAACAGCCTTTTTTTGCATAATAGGCATTGACAAAACGCATAACATTGTGTAAAATTAAAAACGTGTGAGTATTTTTGCGATTATTCGTTAAATGCTCATAAAAAACATAAGAAACTGAAGGAATTAACAACGAAAAAAGTGTGATTTCCTTTTGTTTTATCGCTTAAAAGCAAGTGGAATGGGGTACAAAGACACAAATGGAGATTTTATGCACAAAGACGATGCCTGCACTCAAAGAAAAAAGTGTGGTATGTCTTGGTTATTTTGATGGAGTGCATCAAGGGCATATGGCTTTATTGCATGCTGCAAAAGAGATTGCGCATGAAAAGGGGCTTACGATGTGCGTGCACACGTTTGACAGATCTCCTTTTGAGGCTCTGCATCCAAACAAACACATTTTTAAGATTACCACGGAAAAGGAAAAGGAAAGTGTCATTGAACAGGCAGGGTGCCAAAAGCTTCTCATAAGCCCTTTTGATGATGCAATGCGCAACATGAGTGGAAAGGATTTTTTCTACGAAATTCTTTTAAAAAAGCTCTGTTGTCAAGCACTTGTGACAGGATATGACCATGTTTTTGGTCATAAGGGAGATACGAATGTCACAGCACTTTCTTTACTATGTGAACAAAATGGAGTGTTGCTCCACGTTGTTCCAAAAGTCACTCTCCCAAGTGGAGAGGTTATTTCAAGCACGGCCATTCGGAAGGCATTTCAGTTGGGTCAAATGGATTTGGTGCAACAAATGCTGGGTAGAAAGGTCGATCATGATATGATAATGCGCTACAATATGTGGCAAACAGGAGAGGTGGAAAAATGACGATGAAAAGACGAGTTGCGGCTTGGCTTGCGCTTTTGGTTATCACGGCAGTTGCAGGGTTTGCACTTGCAATTACAAATGAAAACACAAAAGACATCATCAAGTTACAGGAAGACCAAAAGGCTGAAAGTGCACGTAAAGCACTTTTGCCAGATGCAGATGTATTTGAACAGTTGGAATTGTCCGAAGAAAGTGGTGTAACCTCTTTTTACGTGGGTAAAAAAGGGGAAGAAGCTGTGGGCTACGTGGCAGTATCTACTGTAAAAGGCTTTGCAGGCCCTGTGGATGTAACAGTGGGCTTAGACAAAGAAGCGACCATCACAGGCATTTCTGTGGGTGGTGCACAGTTCTCTGAAACAGCTGGCCTTGGTGCAAAATCCAAGGAAGCTCAGTTCACAGATCAATTTAAAAACCGTGTATCTCCCCTTAAAGTCATTAAAGCGGGTGGTACAAAAGCAGACAACACAATTGATGCCATTACAGCAGCAACCATTACTTCAACGGCTGTCACAGGTGGTGTCAACGATGCTGTGAATTATGCAAAAGATTTCCTCGGCTTAAATGAAGAAGAAGAAGTTGTAGCAGGTTCACGCACAGCGAAAGCAGACGCAAAAGGCTTTGCTGGCCCTGTGGCTGTTGTGTTGACATTAGAAGACGGCAAAGACGCTATCAAAGAACTTGTGATTGGCGATGATTTGTTCGCTGAAACAGAGGGCTTTGGTGCTCGTGCGTTGGAGGCTGAATTTGTTGCACAATTTACAGGCAAAACTGTGCCTATGAATTTAACGGATATTGATGCATTGTCTGGCGCAACAGTGACTTCACAGGCTGTTGTAGATGCCATCAACAATGCTTATGAAAAGATTAAGAGCGCAGGCAGTGGTGCAAAGGCTTCTAAAAAAGGCTTTGCAGGTCAAGTGGCTGTAACCATTTCTATTGATGACGCAAAGAAAATCAGCGAAATCAAAATTGGTGACAAAAACTTCATGGAAACAGATGGGTTTGGCTCCAAAGCTTTGGAAGAAGACTTTGGCAAGCAATTTATCGGCATGGTGCCTCCTCTTGCACTTGCAGATATTGATGCGATTGCAGGTGCAACAATTACTTCACAAGCAGTTGTGGACGCTATCAACGAAGCGTATGACAAACTTGTGAATGCAGGTACTTCTTCTGTCACCACCACAGGTGGGAATGATGAACCAGAAACAGTTGAAACTGCAACTGAGCCTGTGGAAGATACTACTGTTTACACATACACTGCAACCAAAAAAGGTTTTGCAGGGGATGTAACCGTTGCTTTGAACGTGGAAGATCAGAAAATCACAGCCATTAAAATTGGCGATGATA
>CAYTPJ010000046.1:0-16077 GCA_964439755.1 uncultured Oscillospiraceae bacterium | reverse complement strand
CCACACGTTACGTCCACCGTGCCACATCCTCTGGTTAAACGGAGCATGGCTTTGCACTTAGGGCAACGGAAATACTTATACACTTTTCTATTTTTCACACGAGTTTTGAACTGCTTAAACCGAGTGGTGTAGGTGGAAGAAAGCGCCACATACTTTTGATTTTCAGCATTTCTCTGTTCATTGTTTTTGGAAAACATACGGTACAGCGTGTAAATATACAGCGCAAGCCCGATGGTGGAAAAGAGCATTCTAAACACAAACATGGAAAGAAAGTAGAACACCAAACCTAAAATCAGCGTGAATTTGCTCAACGCATCCACACCGTGGCGACCTTGCATAAAGGTGTAGAGCCACATTTTAATTTTTTGAAACATATCAAACATTCCTTTTTTTATTTATTAACACCAGTAAAAGCGCCCACAGCGATTGCCACAACAGCAGTTACACACTGTGTTGATTAAGCAACAAGTAACACATGGATTTTGACACAAAGAGCTGGGGAAACCGTAGCTACTGCCTGCTCTTTGGTAGCTGTTAGAAGTGTACTCAATTTGCTCTAATAGACGGCGATACTCCAAGTTGTCCGGATCCATGGCGACAGCTTGCCTTGCGCTGTTTAGGGCGGCAACACGGTTGCCCAAGCCGATGTTTGCACGGGCAAACAGAGCGTGCCACTGTGCATCATGAGAGGGCACACGGTTTAAAAGGTTGATTGCCTCTTGAAAGCGCCCTGTGTCAATATAGTCGCATGCAGCTTGAAGCTCAGGATTATCATAATGCTGAGAGGAAGAAGTGCCAGAGCGTTGATTGCCCGAAAAGCCTCCAAAGCCTCCAAACCCAAACCCTCCAAAGGGATTGAAATCATCATCATAAGAGCCTGAAAAGGGGTTGCCGTTTTGTGATTGCCGATTATAGGGGTTGGAATATCCACCTTGGCTTTGCTGATACGTACCGCCCCCCTTTTTGATCTTCATGCACTCAGAATATGCCTCGTTGATTTCTTTCATCTTGGCTTCTGCCGTGGTGGAGTCGGGGTGTAAGTCGGGGTGATATTTTTTCGCAAGCTTTCTGTAAGCGGATTTTATTTCATCTTCAGTTGAGGAAGGGGAAACACCTAAAGTTTGAAAGGGATCATTCACTGAACGTCTGCTCCTTTTTTCTTTGACTGCACATGGTTAAGGCGTGCATATTGCACCCATACACCACTGTACAACACGTTTCTAAGAATGTCAACATTTTTTTCAAGGGGAAGCATTTCAAAAGCTTCCGTTGCATCTGCAATGAGCAATGTCAAACAGTCTTTCATGAAAGCATCATATGCCTCTTTAGGGCGTGCATGAAGCTCTGTTAAGGGGTTAAATCGCCTGAGCACTTTGTCTTTTTCGTAATCGTCATAGGCATCCATCACGTACACAAAGCGCCCCAAGCCTTCACCAATTTGGCGCAGTGTATTTTCCCAAACATCTTTTTTGTAAGCGAATACCTCGCCCAACATAATGCCTGTTAAATTGCTCAAAGCATCCACGTTTGTGGAATTATTGTCTTCCAAAACGCTGATTTTTTCAAGACAATTGCTCACAATCTCTGCTTTTTTAGGATACAAGAGGGCAACACGGTGAAAAGATTTTTTGAGCATCCTCGCTTGCGCTGCATCTTTAAAGCTCTTATCGTCCTTTTGATGGTCTAAGCATTTATAGTAGGAGAGCAATATGTTCATGTCTGCTGCATATTTTGCGAAAGGGGAAAAAGTGACATCTGCTTTTTTGAGTGGGTGTAAAATGCAGGACTTTTCTTCTGTCTGCTCCTCTTCTTCGTACAAGGAGGAGAGCAAAAGGGATAAAAAAGTCATGTCATTACTCAGCGTCATGCGCCCTCTTTGGCCATAGTGCTCTTTGAGCGTGTGGCAAAGCCCACAATAGTAGGACTTGTACACATTCAGCCTGTCTTTTTCTAAAAGGGAAGGATTGATTGTGATATACCCAAACATGAAATCACCT
Organism: uncultured Oscillospiraceae bacterium; assembly: GCA_964439755.1. Classification (GTDB taxonomy): domain Bacteria; phylum Bacillota; class Clostridia; order Christensenellales; family Aristaeellaceae; genus CAYTPJ01. Next base: position 14,080 of record CAYTPJ010000046.1, on the reverse strand, counting down.
CATTCACCTTTAAATGTTGCGTCATACGTGCCGTCATCGTGCATATCTTCTTGATGGTCCACATAGGTGGAGGCAAGCTGTAAGAGGCTTTCTGTTTCCTCAATGGCATTGTCCATTTGCTTTATGTCTTCTGATTTTAGAGCGCTTTCAAGCTGGGAAATGGCAGTGTCAAGCTTTTCCTTGTCCTCTTTTTTGAGCTTTTTTTGCGCTCTTTTGGCAGTGTTTAAAAGCGTTTCTGTTTGGTGTTTCTTTTCTTCCAATGCTCTTTTTTGTTTGTCTTGATCTTGATACTTTTGCGCATCCAGTATCGCTTGGTCAATTTCTTCTCTGGACATGTTGGAAGATCCACTGATGGTGATTTGCTGTTCCTTTTGCGTGCCCAAGTCCTTTGCTGAAACGTTGACAATGCCATTTGTGTCAATGGAAAAAGTCACTTCTATTTGAGGTACACCTCGCATGGCACGGCGAATGCCTTGCAATTTAAACTTGCCTAATGATTTATTGTAAGAGGCAATTTCCCTTTCCCCTTGCAATACATTGACTTCGACAGTCGTTTGAAAAGGGGCGGCTGTGGTAAACACTTGGCTTCTTTTAACAGGTATGGCAGTGTTTTTCTCAATGATTTTGGAAAACACATTGCCCACTGTTTCAATGCCCAAAGACAGGGGGGTGACATCAATTAAAAGCAAGCTTTTGACTGTGCCAGCGAGCACGCCCCCTTGGATGGAGGCGCCCAGTGCCACGCACTCATCCGGATTGATGCCCTTAAAAGGCTCTTTGCCTGTTAGTTTCTTTACAGCGTTATATACAGCAGGAATTCTGCTTGACCCACCTACCATGAGCACCTTTTTGATGTCGCTCGTTTGCAAGCCTGCATCTTGAATGGCTTGGCGCACAGGCGCTAATGTCTTTTCCACAAGGTGGCTTGTGAGCTCGTCAAACTTTGCACGTGTGAGGGTGATTTCCATATGCTTTGGGCCATTTCTGTCCTGCGTTAAAAAGGGCAGATTGACTGTGGCAGACAAGGAGGAGGAAAGCTCTATCTTTGCTTTTTCTGCTGCTTCACGCACACGAGAGAGCGCCACTTCGTCTTTAATTAAATCTATTTTATCCGTTTGTTTAAATGTGTCTACCAAGTATTTTGTGATGACTTGGTCAAAGTCATCCCCACCCAAGTGGTTGTTGCCCAGTGTTGCAAGCACTTCAATCACGTCTTGGCTGATGTCCAAAATAGACACGTCAAACGTGCCCCCACCCAAATCGTATACCATGATTTTTTGGGGTTCCTCTTTGTCAATGCCATACGCAAGGGCAGCGGCAGTGGGCTCGTTGATGATGCGCTTGACCTCTAAGCCTGCAATTTTGCCTGCATCTTTGGTGGCTTGACGTTGAGCATCCGTAAAGTACGCAGGCACAGTGATGACAGCGTCTGTTACTTTTTCGCCCAAATAGCTCTCTGCATCGCTCTTTAACTTTTGCAATATCATGGCAGAAATTTCTTGAGGGGTGTAGGATTTGCCATCAATTTGAACGCTATAATCTGTGCCCATTTCTCTTTTGATGGACAAGATGGTGCGACTGCTGTTCGTCACACGCTGGCGCTTTGCCACTTGCCCCACTAAGCGTTCGCCCTCTTTTGTAAATGCGACCACAGAAGGGGTGGTGCGTGCGCCTTCCGTGTTTTCTATAATTGTAGGTTCGCCATTTTCAACGAACGCTACGCATGAATTGGTTGTACCAAGGTCAATACCAATGAGTTTAGACATCAATTGCCTCCTTATAATGGGTGTTCCATCAGACCCACTTTTATTATACCATTAAATGCGCTATATAGCAATTTATATAAGCGCAAATAGGTGGGCAAAATTGTGTCTAAAATAGGATATGGAGCAAGAAAAAAGGAAATTAGGGTTATAGAGCAAGCTCTTTTTGAATAATGGAGAATAATTGTACAACATTGATGGGCTTTGAAATGTACGCATTCATGCCAGAAAGCAGTGCTTCTTGTTTTTCATCTTCCATAATGTTTGCACTCAATGCAATGATGGGGATGCTTTTTGCTTGCGTATGCTTGCTATTTCTAATTGCTTTTGTCGCCTGCAAGCCATCCATAACAGGCATTTGAATGTCCATTAAAATAAAATCGTAGTGTTTATGAGGGGAGGCAATAAACATGTCTAACCCAATTTGACCATTTTGCGCCACATCGATTTGAAAGCCTTTTTTGCTTAAATAATTGACAGCAACTTTGGCATTTACTTTATTATCTTCAAAAAGGAGCACACGCAAATTCGTAAAGTTAGGTGCATTGGCAGTGCAGAGGGCATATTCAGAAATGTCCATCTGCTCTTTGGTGGCATGGGGCAAGGGTAAAATCACTGTGACCAAAGTGCCTTTATTTTTTTCACTTTGTATTGAGATACTGCCCTTCATGCTGTCAATAATCTGTTTCACAATGGACATGCCAAGCCCAGTGCCACTGTGAAAAGTGACATTGCCTTTTTCTTCTCGTTCAAAGGGCACGAATATCTTGTCGATAAAAGCTTTGTCCATACCAACGCCGTAATCTTGAATGGTGATTTTTTTGTATACAATCGCATCATCTTCTTTAAAAGTATCAATGGTTACATCAATAGAGCCACCTTCATGGCTGAACTTTAAAGAATTGCTAATGATGTTAAAAAATATTTGAGCAGCACGGATGGGGTCTATAAAAAAGAATCCTTTTGATATGTTTGCATAATGAACGTTCATTTGTATGTTCTGTGCAATACACAGGTTTTTAGCAACGTTTAAAAAACTGTTTGTTTCATCTTCTACACGAACCACACGGGGGTTGAGCGCAAAAGTACCGTTTTCCATTTTGCTAATGTCCAATGTGTCGTTGATGAGGTTTAAGAGGTATTTACCAGAGCTTTTAAGCTGTGTCAAGTCTTCTTCGAGTTGCTGTGTAAACGTGTCAAAAAGAGGCTTGGACTTAAAATACTCCATGTTTTTGTCATCATGAATTTTATCATTCAACATATCCACAAGCCCCAAAATACCATTTAAAGGGGTGCGCATATCATGGCTTACGGACGACAAAAATCTGCTTTTTGCTTCTTCTGCGACTTGAGCTTTCTGAATTAAGTTATGAAGTTGCACTCGTTCATCATAGAGCTTTGTCAAATGCCTTTCTTTTAAAAGGTAAAGTGATAAAGTGTGTGCCATAAAAACAAGCGTTTCGATTTTGTCAGGCTCTTTGTGCCATTCTCTGTTGTATTCGTTGCAATCGTCATACCCGATCATGCCCTTGAATTTGCCGTCTTCTACAATGCTACACTGCAACATGCCCTTGATGCCTTGAGGGGCTAATACATCATATTGTTCTTTGGGGAGTAAAGAAATATCTGGGCAAAAGAACATACCATTTTCGTCAAAATTCTGTTCGTATGCGCCCCCTAAATCTTCTACATATTTGACGTTTTGTAGGTTGTCTTTTTGAGGGGATATGCCTTGATTACACCACTCAAACGTGTTGTTCATAGCAACATCATCTTCTGAATTTTCAAATATGTATACTCTGCTCATATTGTACGTTTCGCCAATGAATTGGATGGTTTCTTGCACTGCTTTTTCAAAATCTTTGGAGGCGTATAGGAAATTCAAAATGGTGGATTTGATGTCCTTTTTATGCGTCAACATAATGCGTCCTCTTTTCCTTTTAAGTATTGGATTATGGTTTTGTACAGTGTGTCTACATTGATGGGTTTGGGGAGATGTGCCATCATACCACATTCTAAGGATTTGTGGATATCTTCTGTAAAAGCATTGGCAGTCATTGCGATAATGGGCACAGTTTTTGCTTTTTGATTGTTTAAACTTCGGATAGCTCTTGTTGCTTGATAACCATCCATCACAGGCATTTGAATGTCCATCAAAATGATATCAAAGGCGGGGTCTTGTGTAAAAAGGTCTACACCGATTTTGCCATTTTCTGCAATGGTTACAGATGCCCCTAAGTTGGTGAGCATTTTTTTGGCTACTTTTTGGTTTGGAATATTATCTTCCACAACGAGCACGGAGACATTTGTCAAATCATAAACTGTGGATAAATCTTGTGTTTTTGGGTGTTCAAGCTTTGTATCCAAAATTTTGCTTGGAATGGATACAGTTACTTTGGTGCCCTTGCCCACAGCACTTTCAATCTTTATTTCTCCTCCTTTAAGCTCTACAAGGCTCTTTACAATCGCCATGCCAAGCCCTGTGCCTGTATATTCGCTGGATTTACTGAGAGAACCACGGTGGAAAGGCTCGTAAATGTGCTCCAATGTATCCTCATCCATGCCAATGCCTGTGTCTTCCACAGCAATTTCACAAAGAGCAAACTGCGGGTTGGTGTAAGGTTTTTCTTTAAAGGAGTAGTAAATCGTGCCCCCTTTAGGCGTGTACTTGATGGCGTTGGACATGATGTTGTCTAATATGCGATGCATTTTGAGCAAATCCCCCTGCATGGTGGGGTGTATAAATTCGCAGGAGTGCACAAAGGTTAAGCCAGCATTTTGTGTGAGAGGCTTAAAGGTGTTGACTACTTTTTGATATTCAGTAGCGTTGTCAAAAGGTTCTTGAATTAACACGGATTTGCCCGACTCGATTTTGCTCATGTCCAATATATCGTTGATAATGGAAAGCAGATGGCTGGAGGATTGCTCTATGGTTCTTAAACTATCTTCCACCTGCGCTTTGTCATTTAGGTTTTGGAGGGCAATGTCCGTCATACCTACGATGGCATTCATGGGTGTTCTAATATCATGACTCATGTTGGACAAAAAGTCTGTTTTAGATTGGTTTGCGTTCTTTGCCATTTCAACGGCTTCTTCTAAATAGGTGCGCTGTTGTTTTTCTGCAAGGTATGTGGGGGTGATGTCACTGCGAGTGAGGATGATTTTGTCTTGTCTTTCGTCAAAATAAGAGAAAGTCCACATTTTTCTTTCTTCTAATTTTGTATTTGGATTGACAACAGAGTAAGAAGTTTTATAAATGCCTTTGTTTTGCTCAATGCCCTTTATAATGCCTGAAAGGGTGTTTGTTTGCGCACAAGCATCACGCTCTATTTCTATTACTTTAGGCACTAACCCTTTGAGCACTTGGGTATCGTAATCATTATAAATTTTATTTTCTTCACCAAAGTTTTTAGAGTCTGCCACAATGGTCATTTTTTTGGTTTGAATGTCTAAATACCCGATGTAGTCAAAATCCTGCTCTGTGATGGTATGAATGACGTTGTTATTGATGGTTTCTTCTGTAATATCTGTAACGACCAAGAATCCAATCAAGTCCTTATCATCACGCTCTATGGTATCCACCTTGACTTCGATATACTTTTGCCCTTCGCCAAAATCGACCAAATATGTGTTGATATGTTCAGTAATGCCCTTTTTAAAATCATAGATCAGAGGGGCAGCTAAGTACGTGTCTAAAAATGCCTTTCTTTGTTCTTCATTTACAATGCATTGGGCAAGCTGAACAAAAAATGCATCACGCACCATGCCAAACTTGTTTTCTAAATCAAACCCTGTATAGTCATTCATTTCGAGTATGACGTCTTTTTTGAGGTTGCAAAAGCCATTGAGTAAGGTTTTTTCATTTGTTTTTTTTCTATGCAAGGAAAGCATTTCGTCATACTTATTCTTTTGCAACATATAGTCTGTAACGTCTACGGCACTGCCCAAGGCAATTTCACGCTTGCCATTGTCTTGAGGGAGCACGGAATAATGTATTTTATAATAGCTGTAATCAGTATCTTTGTATTTAAAACGGAGCACAACAGAGAGCACATCAGTGCCATTTTTAAGCGCATGTAAACAATCGTGCACTTTTTCTATATCATCTGGATGCAAAGAAGAAGTGAGCGAGGCTAAATCAATGGTATGTGCGCTATTGTCCATCTGGTCAATTTTTTCTTTTGTTACACCGTCTAATATGAATTTTTCATGCACCAAATCGTATTTCCATGACAAAATATTGTGGTGTTGCATGATGGTGAAAAAGCTCTGCTCTACTTCCTTTTGACGGGAAATATCTTCCCTTGTGCAAATGACCTTGGTGCGTTTGCCTTCAAAATCACTCACCACAAAGCAACGGTGCCTTGCCCACATGCTCTTATTGTGCTTTGTGGAGGGCACTTGCGCTTCTATTTCTTCATAGTCAGAGCCATTTTGTATGTTTTTGAACGCACGCAAGAACTTATTTCTGTCTTTAAGAGAGAGGCATGCGTAGTCTTGTTGGAGCATGGTGTGGAAATCTTTTTCAGAAGACATGTGGTATACGTTGCTCAACTTTTCGCTTGGGGTTACATCTTTATGAATTAAATCATATTCCCAATAGTCTAAATTGGCAACGTCTAAAGCGAGCTTGAGTGTCTGTGCTTGCACTTCTATTTCTTTGTTTTTTTGCACAAGCTCTGTCATGTCTAAATAATTACAATATACTGAGTAATAAGCGCCATGGTCAATGGCGATCGTGTTTACTTTTAACCAAACATAATTGTTTTCACCGTCTAACAAACGGTATGTGGTGTCATAAGGAATGCCTTCTTCCATTAGACGTTTAATGAGTTTCCTGTGTTCTTCTAAATCGTCTGGATGCATGCCTGCAAAAAAGCTGTGGGCATATTTTTGGTCAAAAGTAGCTCTATCTATTTTGAGTATGGATAAAAAAGTTTGGTTGATAAAGGTGATTTCAAAATTCTTTGTTTTCTTGTCAACGTCAAGGGTGAGCACGCCACTTGGGTTGTTATTCAAAGTGTCCACATACATTTGCATAATATTTTCTTTTTCAATGGTAAGCTTTTTGCTCTCTGTGATGTCACGGATAAAAGCGACACGTGCTTGCCTTTCGCCCCACAGGATTTTTTCTATGCGAACAGCAAAATATCCATCTAATATTTCAGAATACAGCTCTTTTTCTTTTCCTAAACAACAATCTTTAAAGGTCAAACAATGGGGGCAAACTTCCTTTAAGTTGAACAACGCTTCATAGCATTTTTTGCCTTTATAATTGTGATCTTTTAAAAAAGTCGTCATATATCTGTTGGCATAGAGCAAATCTCTTGTTTGTAAGTCAATAACATATATGCCTTCTTTTGAAAGGTCGGATATTTTATTGAACAAAGATAGTTCGTTAGATTGTGGTGCAAGGGTGGCATAGATGAGGTAATTGTTTTCTTCATCTGAAATGACACTGCCCATCAGGTGCACAGGCATAAAGTCCCCATCTTTTTTGATGAGGGAGAATTGTAGGTCGAGCAATTCGTGGTTTATGATTGCATACTTAATGCTCTCCACCATCTTTTCCCTGTCTTTGCTGGCAATGAGGTGGAGTAAATCACTCTCCATAATGAAATTGTGTTCATGGTGAAAGGAATACCCCATGGATTTTGCAATCACATGGTTGGTATAAATTTGTGTGATAGATTTGCCGTCAAATTTAAAAACGAGCATGCCACTTGGAATTTTGGAGAGTACATCGAAGGTTTTATCAATATTGTGTATATCTTGGTGCATTTTATATGCCTCTTTTCTTTTAGGAAAGGTTAGTCGAGTAAATATTGAAAGGATTGATACAGTGTTTCCACACGAGCTTTTTCTTCTATAAGGTGTTGCAATAAATTTTCCAATTGGTCACTGCCTCCTGCACGCAAGTCTTCCACCACGAGCACGACAGCGTTGTAAAAAGGTGTCAGCCCCATATTGAGCGCAGTGCCTTTTAAAGAGTGCGTTTTTTTAAAAGCAGTGGTCACATCTTTGGAAGATATTGCTTCTTCTAAACCACAAAAAGCGTCGTCATTTAAAGTGTCGCTCAAACATTCCACATAGAGCACTTCATCGTCCACAAAGCGACGCATGATATCGTCTACATCTGCGCCATAGTCGTTTAAAGCTTGTTGTAATTTAGTCATTCTTCTGTTCTCCTTTATACAGTTTGGAATTGCCTTTGCCATCTTGTTTGGCGTGGTAGAGCGCACTGTCTGCATTGCCCAATACATCTTGCAATGTGTACGCTCCTTTTACCATGCAAACACCGACAGAGCAAGAAGGTAAAGCAGGGGTAAAGCTCAACTTCCAATTGGGGTTTTTATTTAAGTTAGAAGCTTTTTTCAGTGCAATCTCCTCGGAGGATAAAAAGAGTACAGCGACAAATTCATCCCCTCCTAAACGTGCCACAATGTCGCCTGTGCGCACACTGTTTTTCAAAAAGTAAGCAAAAGAGGTTAAAAGCTCATCTCCTGCCGGGTGGCCATACGTGTCATTACACGTTTTAAGGTTGTCTACATCAATCATATAAAGCGCAAAGCAAGCATTGGGGTTTTCTTTGGAATACGTATTCAGCGCATTTTCAAACCCTCTGCGATTGAGCAAGCCTGTTAAGTAATCGATATAAGCATCACTTTTTAACTTGTCAGCTTCTGTTTTTGCTGTTATGGCATCTTTATACGTCTGCACTTTGAGCAAGTGGTGTACCAATATTTGTTCGCTCATGGGTTCAAAAAATACGTCGTCTGCGCCATTGAGTATAAAGCAATCGTTGTTTATTTCTGTGTCTTTTAATTTGACAACCAAGGGCGTGCCATCGTATTTTCTGTTTTTACGCACTGTTTTAAGCAAGTCCAACGTTTTCTCAATAGAGTCCTTTTCATTGATGAGAATGATTTTTACCTTGTCCATATAGTAATTGAGCTTATTAGACAAGTTGGTGGAGCTGACTTTGAGCAACATGTATTTTTTATCATCATTGAATATCGTTTTGCCACTTTCTTTGGTATTTCCAATGCAGAGCACTTTATCTACATTGTTTTCTTCCTTGTGGAGCAAAGAGGATAAAATGGCATCACTGGGTATGTATTCTTTGGACAATTGCTTGTTTTTTTGCAGAATTAAAAAGTCAATCAACTGGTAATAATCCATCGTGTTACGGAGAAATTTTCCCTGCATTAAATCGATATTTTGTTTTTGCATTTTGGCAAAATCAGTCTTTGTATCTACGTTTTTTGCAACGATTTTAATATCTAAAAGATGTGTAATTTTTTTGATAAAGCCTAAAAAAGTTTGATCGCCAGAAAGGTAATTGCTGTTCAAGCTATCTTTGATGTTGATTTTGATATAATCCACAGGGAGCTTTTGAAGTAAATTTAAAGAGGAGGCGCTGTTGCCAAAATTGTCAATTTCAAACAAAAACCCTTTGTTTTTCAGCGTGGAAATATGCGTCATGAGGTCTGTGTCGTTGACATCAATTTGATTTTCGTTGATGATGATTTTGATGGCAGAAAGGGGGAGATGATGCGATTTTAGACCATCTACAATCTTCTTAGTGATGTCCGTTTTAAACACATCTGCTTTAGACAGCGTGATAGAAACAGGCGCAAGGCGGAGAGATTTTTTCTGTAAGTCAGCAAGCATATCGCACACACTATAAAAGATGTATTCATTTAAATGCGTTAAAAATCCGTTGCGCTCAAAGACTTTGTAAAAGAGTTCGGGGGAAATTTCACCTTTTTCCTTGTGTATCCACTTGGGGGTAGGGGTTAAGCCCACCAGTTTGTGCTCGAACACATCAAACTGTGGAATAAAATGCACGGAGATTTGTTTTTCATCCAGCGCTTTTTGCATGTTGTTTTCAATAAACAATTCGCCCTCAGCTCGTACACGTAAGCCCTCATCATAAAGAGAAATAAACTCGCCATAATGGTCAATGATATTATACACAGCGCTGTAAGCATAACGGATGGCATCTATCAACGGTTGTTTGTTGTCCATCAGGCGATAAACGCCAAATTTAATTTTGGGCATGATGTTTGAACCGTTGACGGTGTAGGTGTCTGCTACAAGAGGGTATAAAAGCTCTTTATAATTATTCTTGCGCTTGAACAGGCAAATGAAAACAGAGGGGGTAAAATGCCCGATGATTTCTTCATGCCCTGTGATGGATACAAGCTTTTTGACAAGGAGCTTTTGCACCCCTTCTGTTACATTGTTTCCATAGCTCATTTCTAAAGCAGGGTAATTGCATATTTGACAACACAATATGTCATATTTTTGATTGAAATATAAAGAACGCATTTCGGATATTTTTTTCTGAAAAAACACACCTTGAAAAAGCCCTGTAACAGCGTTCCTTTCTGCTACTTTGATGACCTCGGATTGTTCACGCAAAGAGATGATGTTTTTAATTCTCTGTTTAATCATTGCCATATTATAGGGCATGGAAATAAACTCAATAGCGCCGGCAGACAGGGCGTTTAATTCGCTTGTTTCGTCTGATTTTTGCGTGGTTACAATAACAGGAATGTTTGAAATGCTTTCATCCTTTTTAAAGTGCTCTAAAAAAGTATACCCGTCCATAACAGGCATTACGATGTCAAGCAAAATCATATCAGGGTTTGGCGTGGCAGGGTCTTTTAAATACGCAAGTGCTTCTTGACCGTTGGTCGCTTCCACCAATTCGTACTGCTCTTTCAGGTGTTTTTTGAGTATCTTTTTGTTTACAACAACGTCATCCACAATGAGTATTTTCTTCATGAGAAAACCAGCTTTCTATATTTTACTCTGTGTGTTTTGAATGTTTTTTTTGTGTTTTTATAGACGTTAAAAAAGAAAATTATGTGCTTTTATACCTTTTTCCCTCAAAAGTATCGTCTAAATCTTAGTATAACATTTTACATATTCTTTTTCAACGAATAATTGGAAAAATATTGCAATTATACAGTTTTTTAAGAAAAATATAGAAAACTGTTTTTTTTCTCTTTGAAGTATGGTACAATAGGGGAGGTAAGTTTATATCTTGTAGGGGGAAAACATGGCAAAGTTATATTTTCGATATGGGGCAATGGGTTCAAGCAAAACAGCCAATGCCATCATGGTTCAATATAATTACGAAGAAAGAGGGCAAAAAGCACTCATTGTAAAGCCTAAAATGGACACGAGAGATGGCGAACACATTGTTGCCTCTCGGTCAGGGCTTACTGCACCTTGCGTGTTTATGGAAGAACTGGACAGCGTGAACGTCAAAGACTATGCGTGTATCATTGTGGATGAAGCACAGTTTTTGACCAAAGCGCAAGTGATGCAGCTGGTAGATGTTGTGGACAATCAAGGCGTGCCTGTGGTGGCATATGGTTTGCGTGCAGACTTTAGAGGGGAGCTTTTTGAAGGCAGTCAAACGCTCATTGCTTTTGCAGACTCTATTGAGGAAGTAAAGACCATTTGCTGGTGTGGCAAAAAGGCAACGTTTAATGCACGTGTGATTGACGGCAAAGTGGTCAAAGAAGGCGAGCAAGTGGTGCTTGGAGGCAATGAGAGCTACACGAGCTTATGCAGGAAACACTGGGCAGAAGGGAAACTTGGCAATTAAAAAGATGAAGGGTATATATTGTTTGTATAACAAAAAATACCTCTATATAATAGGAAGAAATTTTTTTAAAATGCACAATGATTAAAGAAAAAGGGGACACACAGCGTGTTTGAAAAAGACCAACAAGCGTTGTATTTTGGCGTCACAGCACTTGAAAATGTATTCATTACGGAGTACATGCCCTCTGCAAAAGGGGAGTATGTCAAAGTATATTTGACTGCGCTTTATTACAGCCAAGGCGCCATCAACCCGATTACTGTGAAGGGCATGGCGAAAATGCTTGAAATGCAAGAAAATGATGTGGAAGCGGCGCTTAGATATTGGGAGCGGCGCTCTTTGATGGCACGTGTGCAGGAAGATCCACCCACGTACAAGCTTTTTTCCATTGCGCAAAGAATGCTCACGGGGCAAGACCTCAATCATGATGTGGATAAAGAGTATACGGACTTTGCAGAGAGCGTATACGCTATTTTTAGGGATAAGAGAAAAGTGCGCCCCTCTGAAATTTCGCTTGCGTATGAGTGGGTGCAGGATTTGGGATTGTCCAAAGAAGCTGTGTTCATGCTCTTAAACCATATGGCGATGACGGGGGGCATTCAGTTTTCCTTTAAAAGAGCGCAAACGCTCGCTGTTAAAATGCAGGAAGAAAAGGTCAAAACCTTTGAAGATGCTGAACGCTTTTTGCTTTATTATGGTGAAATTCAAAAGGGCACGCAAAATCTGGTGCGCCGTTTGGGGCAAAAAAGATTGCCCACGGAAGATGAACTCATTTTATACAGAAAGTGGAGAAGGGTGTATTTGTTTGAGGAGGAGGGCATCCTGAGTGCATGCGCTTTGACCACAGCAGGGGCGCAACCTACTTTCAAATACTTAGATGGCATTCTCACACGCATTTATAAAGAAACAAATGCGCGCACCAAAGAACAAGTGGACAAGTATTTGCGTCAGCAAGACAAAGAGAGCGAATTGGTGTCCGAATTTTTGCAAGTGTTGGGGCTTAGGAGCACAGTGTCTGCTGTTGCGCCTGTGTATTTGGACATGGCAAAGAGCATGCCCCACAGCGTGATTATATTGGCAGCCAGAGAATGTAATAAATTGGGCTACCACACTTTGGACAAGGTGCAGACCTTGCTCTTATCTTGGGAAGAAAAGCATTTAAAAACGCAGGAAAGCGTGCAAATATACTTGGAAAAAGTGTCTGCACAGAATAATTTCTTGGTTAAAATGTTTGAAAATTGTGGATATAATGGCAAACCCAGTGTGAAAGACAGGGAACTGCTTTCTTCTTGGAGAGAAGAAGGCTTTGAAGACAGCGTGTTGCTTTTGGCAGCAGAACAAGCGTATGCTGTGCAAAATTCTAAAATGCGCTATGTTGCCAAAGTGCTCAGCAATTGGAAAAATGTACGTGCATTTACCCTTCAAGAAGCAAAAAATCAGCTTTTACCTCAGGTGAATAAGGATAAACCACAAGGCAAACGAGTGTCTGCACAAAATTACAATCAGCGTGAGTATTCTCAAGAGGAGCTGGACCGTTTGTCCAACATGGATGACATTATGAAGGAGGCGTCAAAAAGGCAATGACCAACAGTAAGCAAGAAATTTTGGAAAGCTATCGCATCACAAGAGAAAAAAATGCACGTGAAGAAAAAAGAAGGCAGGAAGAAATTTTGAGCCAAGACACACGCTTAAAACGCCTTGTCTTGGAACGTCATCAAATGATTTTAAACGCCACACGCAACGTGTTTTCGGGCGAAGAACCTCTCTCCTTGGAAGACAAGATGATTGCGTATAACAAAGAAATCAAAAAAGAATTACAAAAAAATGGGTATAGTTCAGACTATCTTGCGCCTATTTTTGAGTGCACCTTGTGCGAAGACACAGGCTATGTGGGCGAAATTGTTAAAACGCCTTGCGTCTGTTTAAAGCAAAAAATGAATAAGGGCAAAAATTTGACCTCCGAAGGGCAGACTTTTGAAACGTATGACCCCAATATCTATCCCAACAAGAAAATACAAAACAGCGATGTCACACAGCGTTCCTTGATGGAAGTTGTATCTTCCATCTGCAAAGCGTATGCTTGTGCTTTCCCCAACCAATATCCCCAAGATTTATTATTGCATGGGCAAAGTGGTTTGGGCAAAACTTTTTTGCTTTCCTGCATTTATAACAAAGTGCGTGAAAAAGGGCATGACGCTTTGATGGTGAATGCTTTTTCTGCCCTCAATCTGATGAGAAATGCTTTCTTTACACGCTCAAATGAAGCAGATGCCCTCTACAATACAGAATTATTGCTCATAGATGACCTGGGCATGGAGCCTTTGATGGAAAATGTCACCGTAGAGCAAATCTACCATCTGTTCAGCGAGCGCCGTAACAACAACCTGCCCACCGTCTTTAGCACCAACCTAAATCCCTTGGAAATCAAAAACCGATACACCGAACGTGTTTTTTCACGCTTGATGGATACGGATTTTTGCAGGGTGTTGCATTTGCAAGGGGAAGACATCCGTTTAGTGAGGCGATAAGGCATCATCTGCCAAGTCATCTGCGAATTTTTAGGGAAGTCACGTACCTTTTGTACGCTCCTTCCCATAAAAATCCTTGCTTCATGGCATCTAATACCTTCTAGCCACACTAAAAAATCATGCGGCGATAAGGCATCATCTGCCAAGTCATCTGCGAATTTTTAGGG
>CAYTPJ010000045.1:0-16099 GCA_964439755.1 uncultured Oscillospiraceae bacterium | reverse complement strand
AGCATTTTTCATCCATGAAAATAAATTCTGCATTTGTTCAGAAACATATTTGGCAGGTGGTGCAATAAATATGCATTGGTCGTCGCTGAAAACACCTTCTTCACCTTTTCTAAAGTCCCCCGATTCATCAACGGTTAGATACGTCATGACACCGTGGACTTGTTTTAAATCATTCAAAGAATAAGGAGAAAATTGCCCAATCTGTTCATATGCACGATAAGCATTTTTAACTTCCTGTATTTCACGCTGTGGCCCCATTACGGTTTTTCCATCAATGACACCCCGTACTGCATCTAAGGACAAGGAGTTGTTTTCAATAGCAAGGGACGAATGGATGGAACGAATTCTGTTGTTGCGTCGCAAACGAGGCTTATTGTCTAAATTTTGCGTGCCGTGAATGTGCCCTAATATTTCTGAAATTTCAGATATCAGAGTGACCATGTTGTTTGTGATCGAAAAAGGCGGTTTGTAATTGTCCATGCACATCCCTCACTTTCTTATAATATATGATACCATACTTTTTGAAAAATATCAACATCTTGCTTATTATCTTGCTTACTTTCTTACGTGTTATATGCATAGGATGCGTGTTTACAAGAAAATAAAACAGGTAGAAGCATAGGATATTTCCACCTGTTGTTTGAAGAACTTAGAAAGCCATGCGTTCCCAGCCTTCGTTTTGGACAGGAGGTAAATCCAGCATTTCACGAGCTTTTTTTACATAGTATTTGTAGTTTTCAAGGGGTACGCCGTTTGGAATGCGATGGTCAAGCCCAAAGAAAGTACCACCACCTGTTAGTGGGGCGGCCAATTTGTATTCAAGCTCTTTGTCAATGGCTGCAAAGTCCTTACGCAAGGCAAACTTGTCAATGCCTCCTTTAAAAGAAAGCTTGTTGCCATATTTTTTTCTCAATGCCATCATGTCCATGCCGGATGCAGGCTCACACGGATACATGGTATTTAAACCACAATCTAAGAAGGCATCCACAACGGAGGTCATATTGCCATCGCTGTCTTGAGAAAAAATGGTGGCGCCACAAGAGCGTGCACAGCCCCAAATTTTCTGATAATAAGGCTTTAAAAATTCTTGAATTTGTGTGGGACCCCAGAGGGGACCTGATTTTCCTGCCATGTCTTCATGAATGCTCAACACATCAATAGGCACAATGTCGTTGATTCTCTCCATGACTTTTACAGTTGTGTCACCGATTGTGTCCAATATATCCGTTATGAGTTCGGGTTCTTCAAAACAAGCGATACAGGCGTTTTCTTCGCCCATTAACTGACGAGGTTCATCAAAACCACCCAATGCCCATTGAATGGTTAAATAGCCTTTGTCAAACAATTTCCTTTGATGCAGAAGAGCTTCTTTGTCAATTCTATCTTCAGAAAAGGTGTACCAATGTTTGATTTTGAGCCAATCCTCCATTGTTTCAACAGGATATTCAAGAGGGAGGGGAATGGTTGCACTTTGCTTGCAGAGCTTTGTTTTGCGTCCCAAGTTGTCAATCTCAATTCTGTATTCTGCATTGTCTTCCAAAAGTTGGGGCTTTAAATGCGTGATGGGTGAAATGTTGCCTGCAAGGGGCGCTTTCAGCACGTAATCCCAGTCAAAGCCTACCATGTCAATTTCTTTTTGGGTTGCTCCTTGTTTGCGCCATTCCTCATCTAACCCGATTAAAGGGCCAAACAATTCGCAAAACATTTCACGACCTGTAAACTGAAATTGAGCGTGTGCAATGTATTCTTGCCTGTTCCAAATCATAGAGTCATGCTCCTTTTTACCTATGTATTTTGTATGTTGTCTATCTGGATTTACTGAATAAGTGCTTTTTTTGATTATAGCATAGGTTTGGTCAAAATATATTCCCCATATGCTTTAGTATCAAAGCATATAACAAGCGTATCATTCAGTGTAGATAAAAGGGCATCTATCTCTACATTGTTGTGCAGTACACGTGTGCCTTCCTTCCAAGGGCTTATGATACGAATTTTTTCACCTTTTTCACTATGAATGTGGACGTGTGTAATTTCACCGTTTTTCACTTCAGAGCTTACGAGAAAAGCGCCATAAGTTCTAATGTTTTTAAAGGAGGCATTCTTTTTCTTGTTCCATACAGGGAAAATTCTCATTATGCCGTTGTAGTTTTGCACAAACATGTCGTTTATCGTACTGGGGATCGCACTACAACATTCTATCCCACCACCTCCATAATAGATAAAACCATTTTCATAGCCGTGTAAGGATATTTGCGCGCTCATATGTGTTAATATTGTATCGGGATCATACCCTAAACGCACGCCAGCAGTAAAAAAAGTTGGGAAGGCATTGTAGTCTGACCAACGATGCATTTCTTCATATGTGTTTAGGGCAGTTTCTAATGTACGTTTGTCCGAATCGAGTGTTATGGCGCCAGCTGGATATACAGGCTGAACACCTAAACTATTGCTATTGCACCAATCCAAGCCTTTTTCTGTATAACGGAATACTCTTTTTCCATTTCTTTCGTATTCGGGGAAAGCGCTCAAATGATGCAGTATATCTTCCCATTTTTGCTTTAAGGAGGTATCAACGTTTAACCTATCGCACATAAAGATTAAGGCAGATAACGTGGTGCGTAACAAAGCGAGCGTAAGGATGGGATTAAAGTCATCAGAATAGTCTTTTTCATTCTTTGCCCATGAAAAAAGGTGCTTGGCTAATGCAGAATTTTCGTGTATGCAATCATTGTAATCCACATATCGGCCGTCTTCAAATTTCAAATAATCCACCCAAAACAAACCCACTTCTTTTAGGTACGGATAAGCAATTTCTTTTAAATAAACATCGTCCATTGTGCTAAAATAGCGCATGATAAAATTGATGCCTGCATATATTGCGTTAGATTTTTGCCCCCAATAAGATACAGCCTCGCAGACGTGCCCATCACGGTCGAACATCAAGCTACATTCATACCCTTTAGGCCCAATACCAACTTTTGAATACAGACCACTACAATGGAGTTGCTCTTTTGCATTTTGTTGTGCCTTTTTTATATATTCAATAATAGGGCGATGATATGTATCTGCTTCATCCATGTGATTAGACGAATACAAGCCCCAAAATGGCGCCTCGTGGTTGTAATTTAAATGATAATCTCCTCCCCAAGCGGGTTTGTCTGAAGTGATGAAATTGCCAAAGATGCCGGGTGCAAACTTGTTTTTGTCACAGCAACAAGCCAAAACATATTGAGAATAATACCAATATTTTTCTATGTCCGAGTGATCGTCAATTTTAACAGCTGATTGACTCCAAAAATTTGCCCACCATGCATCATTGTCTTGTATTGCGGCTGATATGCTTTGGTCATTTAGGGTGGAAAGTATGTGCATAACTTCGTTTGCAGTGTTGTCTGACTCATTGTTCGTTACAACGGGCACAAAAAAATGTATTTTTTCATTTTGTGTCAATGTATCTTTTTGATTTTTATTTTTTATATCTAAAGCAAAGGAAACCTTACAAGGATACTGTACATTGTGACGTGTATAGGATTTTGTGATAAGGCTTATTGAGCGATTTTGGACACGAGAAATATCAACAAGGGGATCATATGTTAATGTATCTAATTCTAACTCGTATTTTGCAACCCCAGAAACACATTCTAAAGTAGCAAATATGATGTTTTTGCCATGTGGTGCACGGACCACGAGTTTCGCACATGATTGCGCATTTTTAAAAACAACACCAATTTGCCCTGTTTGAACATCTTGCCACACGTCTGTGCTTATCATATCATCCATCACAATTTTGATAAATCCAACAGACTTCATCCCTCCACCTGAATGATGAGGTTTATAGCACCAAAAATCGTTTTTAGCTATCCATATTCTTGCATTGTTTGCTTGGGTGTCTATGGTGAGCCCGATATCTCCGTTTCCAGTAATGGGGCCGTTGGGGATGGCGTGGTTGGGGGCGTTAAAGTTCTTTTCTAAGAAATCAATGTGCGCATATTGCGAAATGTTCGTATCCATACTTTTCTCCTTTGGTTTAACAATCGCCCCATCAAAGAAGATGCAATGATGGGGCGATTTTTATTTTACACACCTTGTTGTAATAACCATTCTCTGCTGAGCGCTAAATCTTTGAGAGGCTCTTGCTTGTGTGTGTCGTGTTCAATCATCACCCACTTGTCAAAGTTACGTTCTTTCAAGAGGGCAACTACTTCTTTATTGGGCACATACACAGCATTTTCCTCTGTGGGTACATAGTCAAGTCCTGTAAAGTATCCTCGTTTATGCCATACATCGTTGGAAAAATCTGTCATGACCCAGCATTTTAAGTGCACAGCGACTAAACGGTCATAGTAGCGTTCTGCTGTGTCTACAACATCGCCTCCTGCAACAGCCAAATGCCCTGTGTCAAGTAAAAGCCCTGCTTTTGGGCAACGTGTCATAAACTCGTCCAATTGTTCCTGTGTTTCTACTAAGCTGCCTAAGTGATTGTGCAAAGCTACTTGGATGTTGTATTTTTCACATGCTTTTGCCTGCACGTTCACTTGCCTGCAAAAGTCATCAAAGTTATCTGCTGTAACGCAAGCCCATACATACTTCTTGTTCAATGCACTTGTCCACTGAATGGATTTTTCAGGTGTGGGTGCAAGCACAGTCGCAAAGTCCATTTGAAGTGTTTTTAACTGCGCAACTGTGTTGAGCGCATCCGCTTCTGAAAGAGGGCGCAAGCGTTCAATACCTTGATAACCAATGTTTTTTAAATCCTTCATGCGTTCCATATAGTCAAAGAGGCCTCCTTCCCATACGAACATACCATAGTCTGCTACACCGATTTTCATGTGTTAAACCTCCTTAAAGCAAAAACGACTGTTGGATTTTGCCTTGTCTAAATACTGAATAACGTCTACTGCTTCTTCTAAAGTAATGGGGAAGGGTACCTTGTTTCTAATAGCATCGTAAAGATAATCCCAAATTTGATTGAGCATTTCAGGTTGAGATATTTCTTCCTCTCTTTCTATCCAGTGAATTTGTTCAGCTGCATGGAAAGTGCCCGTTTTTCCAAAAGAATTGACAGGCGTTTCAGGGTTTGCTTTGATTTCTTTTAATGCCTGGTCAGGGTCGATGTACTTAAAGCGTGCAATGTTGTTTTGAATACTCAAAGACCCACGAGCACCGAATATCTGATATTCAGGAATGGGGGAGGATATGCCACCACTGATTTCCATTTCAACAAGCCTTTCATTTGTGCCTATGAAAGAAAGGTTTAAATGGTCTTCACAATCCCCAGCAGCAGCGACCTGCGTTAAATAGGCATGAAAATCTTTCACTTCGCTTTCGAGCAAGCGCAAGGAATGATCCACAATGTGGGGTCCCCAGTTGAACAATTGCCCACCACCATATTGAGAGAGCGTTTGCCAATCGTTACGGCGTTGATAGTTATCCCGTGCTAAATGGATTTTAAATATTTTGCCCAGTACGCCAGATGCAATCACATCTTTTACAAAGAGGAAATTTGCTTCAAATCGTCTGTTGTGGCGCACATATAAGTGTCCATATTGTCCACTATCAGATATCTTTTTAAGTTCGAGTGCTTGTGCGTAGGTGAGCGTCATTGGTTTTTCGGCAAGCACGTCTTTTCCAGCGAGCAACGCTTTTTTTGCATGCTCAAAATGATCAATAGAGCGTGTTGCAATGGATACGAGTTCAACAGAAGGGTCTTTGAGTAAATCGTCTATATCTTGATATACATTGCAGTCGGGAAAAATTTCCTTCATTTCATCGAGGCGCTCTGGTATGATGTCACAAGCGGCAGAAAATACGAATTTATCCTGCTTGTCCTTCAATTCGGGAACGTGCATACCAAACCCTGCTCGCCCTAAACCTACTAAGCCAATTCTAATGGGTGTCATTGTTTTTACTCCTTTTTTGTACATATATTTTTGTAATTTATAGCAGCATCTTTAAAACCCTCTGTCATTGCTTGCATGTATTCATGTGTAATGTGGATGGCGTTGGGTTGAGGATATGTTTTTGACATAAAACCACCATGTTCTGTGCAGAGCAGTGCAGTCATATTTTTTGCCTTTTCTTTGAGCACTTTGGGGTCTTTTTCGTGGACTGTGGTTTGTATGTCAAGAGAGCAAAAGAAGCATACTTTGCCTCTAAAACGTTGGCTTAGAAGTTCTAAACCCATGTTGTCTTGTTGGTCAAATTGAATGACGTCCAGCCCACAATCAATGTACATATCTAAAATATCTACGATGTGCCCACAGGTGTGAGAAAATACGTCCAAGCCTCGTGCATGTGCCACAGCAAACATTTTTTTGTACAGGGGTGCATATATTTCTTTCCAGTGGCGAGGGCTAATCATCATTCTGTCTTGCAAGCCCATATCCTCAATTAAAATGATACCATCTACACCACAATCAGCCATTTTATCAACAACTTGTATAATGTAATCGTTTAATCTTGTTGCAAGCTTGGTAAATTCTTCTGTATTGCCTGCCACTTGCATCATAAAGTCTGTAAAACCAAACAAGTGAATCATGATTTGAAAAATACCAGAGGGCAACATGCCCAACACATATTGATTGTTTGTATTTTCAGCCACTGTTTTTCTAATGCTCTGATATCGTTCATCTTTTAAGAAATCTGGAAATACAACATCCTCAAAGGTTTCTTTTTCTTCTAAAGGGAACGTAGTAGGCTCTCCAAACGTTTCACCCATTGTTTTCCAAACGCATCCCCATTCATCCACTTTGTCACCCTGTGCATTGATATCCACATGGTCTTTGTTCTTATCTAAAAAGCACCATATGAAATCTTCCCCATATGTATGCGTAAGGGGAAGGGGTGACCTGTTTGAGTCAAAGTTATACGCCAAACGGTCGGGGTCTGAAAAGTGAATACAGCGTTTTACACGCTCCTTGCCTGTCATAAAATATCCTCCAATTGCATTGAGAGATAGCAGGTGCTATTTTCGTAAATTGTGAAAGAATTATTTGCAAAGTCTGCGACAACAGAAATGCCATTATCAAATGTAGTTTTTTGAATTTTTGCATTGTTGTCTACATATTCATGGTGAATCATGCGTGCAAAAGCAACTTTTTCATGCAGTGCACTGACGATGTTTGCAAAGTGAATATCTTCTTTTGTTGCTTCAATGTCAACGTATGGAATACCACCGTGTAAAAGTGCATATAACATGCCGTTTTCATTGTTGGGCGTTTCACGATTGTCCATAAACCATGGCACAACCAAGCAATCATGATAGACTAAGCTTACAAGAGGGAGTGCAATGCCTATCGGTTCAGGGAGCATTTTACCACACATGGTGGTGGGGTCAGGCAGGGCGACAAATGCATGTGGTGCGTGATGGATTAAGTCTAAATGTTGCATCGCCCAACCAATAGCCTCTTCACTGGAAATAATCAAGCCTTGAGAACGGCAATATTCTAAGCAATCGGCACGTGCTTTCATGGATTGTGTGCGTGTTTGGGGGTGCTCAGGATGATAACATTCATCTAATTTGACGCATGAAAAAACATCTAAATAGGTACCGTCTAATTGAATGCCGTGTTCTTTAAGCCAGTTGTAGTTACGGCGCACATAAGGCAAACAGAACATATTGCAAAGATATTCTTGCTTGCCACCTTGCCAGAGGGAACAATGGGGACGGCGCCCTGTTTTATCTACCACAGAATAGTAAGCATCATAGGAGGGGGCATCTAAGTAATAATCTCTATATTGGTCGTGCACGCCAAATTGATACCCGATTTTGTGCAACGTTTCTCCAAGCTCTGCCATCTTTTCTTCACCACCTGCTGCTTGACAAGGAGGCGTTACATCAGGGTGCTGATTGTCATAGCTCATACGTCCCCACGCATCTAAGTGTAAATACGCTTTTCGCAAGCCTTTTTCCTTTAATGCACAAAGTTGTTCTCCTTTTTTTTCAAAAGGAATGACAAAGTTGCGTTCTTCATCTGTATATTTATTGTAAGACCAAGAGTCAGGCACAACGTGACGAGATAAGACAGTATGTACAACACAGGAGCCGATCAATGCATTGACCTTGGGGTTTCTCTGCACTTTTTCTTTTAGGGTTACAATTTCCCCTTTTTCTTCCAGGTGCTCACGGTAAGCACTGCAAAAAACGTTGTAATCACAGTCGTTCATAAAACGATAAAGGCCTGACCTTCTATGACTGATTTTACCTAAGGAAGAATGCCAAACAGGGCTTACTGTTGTATAACTGCCTGCATCGTGATGAAAATTATATCCTCCATCCACGGGGGTTAAAGCGATGTATTGATACCCCTGCCGATTGCGAATTTGCCCCCACCAAGGCATACATGCACCTGTGGTGTAAAAATAGTTTGCTTCTAATTCCCAACGCTTGTTTAAGTCGATTTCTCTTTCATATCCGTTTTGAATCAAAGCCCCTTGGCGTAAAGGGAAAATGGTGACATGGTCTTTTTTGATTTCGTTAAAAGCCATGTGTCCTGGCCATTGAATTTTGTCAAGCTGGTGCGTGGGCTCTTGAATAGGGCAAAGTTCGCAAACAAACCCATTTAGTTCTGTATCAATCCACCATATGGTAGAAAAAGCGAGCGTTGCATCTTGAGGAAAATCAGAATATCGAGTTTCTATGCCTACTCTACACCCTGTTTGAATTAGGCTTGTTTGAATGGTTTTTGCATCTGTGAGAGGGAAAGAGAGGGAAACATTGTCTTTTAAAAGTGTAACAAAATGTTCTCCTTCTTCTTGCCAAGTCTGTTGTCCGTTCGATAAAGTGACATATCCTTTTTCGTTCAAAACCAGTGTATTATTTTGTATTTTCTGCGTATACATTTTTATTCTCCCTTTTTGTCAATCACTTCAATTGTAATAGAAGCACGGGCAAGGTGGTCTTTGGTAAATAAAAGTAGCTTTGTTTTCCCAGCACGTTTGCCCGTAATGGTTTTATCCTTATCCCAGTCAGCAATTTCAAATTCTTGCACAAACCCTTCCAAAGCGCAATTCTTTTCGTCTGGCTCTACTGAATAAGTAAAAGAGGCTGTTTCTCCAACAGATAGGGTAACAGAATCAGTGGAAAGCGATATCTTTTTCAAGGTCTCTTTTACTGTTTCTGTGTCGCTCCAACAAG
Source organism: uncultured Oscillospiraceae bacterium (assembly GCA_964439755.1). Classification (GTDB taxonomy): domain Bacteria; phylum Bacillota; class Clostridia; order Christensenellales; family Aristaeellaceae; genus CAYTPJ01. The sequence goes on along the minus strand of CAYTPJ010000045.1, from coordinate 6,963 downwards.
GAGGGGTTAGGGGCGCGGAGGACAGACCTACATTTTTGGGGTCTAACATCTTTTCAACAAGTTCGTATATGTTGGCAGGAGGTGTATCTTGGGCAATATTATTTTCTACACAGCCATATTTTCTGACATCGTCACAAATGGAGTCAAAAGGAAGGGTAACGCCGTACAATTGATTGTTGCAAATATGATTGCCTCTTGGAAGGGAAGCTTCTTCATAGCCTTTTTTAAAGTCAACTTGTGGAGGGTAAAGTTGCAAAATTTCTGGATATCGTTTGCTCCAAAGTTCGCCGCGATAAGGCACAGATATCAGCGTTCTATAACTATATCCGTCAGGCGCTTCTGCACATTTGTGCGCCCAACCCATGGCACGGTTGTCTGCATGTAGGCCTAAACCGTTGCCATGATTGATTACAATGTTGTTTGAAAAAACGTTATCTCTACCTCCACCGAGCAGAAGTGCACGTCCTGGAATATTAACGAGCAAATTCTGTTCCACAGTGGCAGAGGCAAACATATCATCCAAATATATAGCAGCAGAGCCATAGCCTCCCAAAGTAATGATGTCATGAATATAATTTTGACGAACGATATTGCCACGCTGTGACCAGTCACGTAGAGCATAGATAGCCCCTACATCGCTCGTTTCATTGCATACATCAAATATTTCATTTTGGCAAATCACATGTTCATTGCCTACAAAGCGTATGCCCATACTGGGTGCATGAGAAAGCCTGTTTTGTTCGCATCTGTTGCCACATCCTATCAGCTCAACAGCAGGGGTGTACGTGCGTACCAGTCGAGAAAAATCTGTGAAATCACATTGACGGACAACGTTGTTTGCCTTTTCTAATGTATCTCTGTTTCCTCCACACAGCAACACACCTCCTTGACCTACTCCTGTAATGACACAGTTTTCAATGAGGCAATTTTTGCCACCTTGCGCACCAAAGCGAATGCTTTCCAAGTCTTCTAATGCAATTTTGTTTTCTTCTCCAAGCACAACGGCTTTTTGCCCCAAATATTCAAAACTGCAATTTCTTATGGTGATGTTAGAAGAATGAAGCATCTTTATGCCATGTGCACGACTGCGTACAAAATGAAGGTTTTCAATGCAAATGTCTGTAGATTCATTGAGAAAGAAAAAAGGTTCATCTAACACAGAAAGTTCATAGTGAGCGCCTTCTTGCTCCGTTTGAATGTAGACCTTTTTCTGTTTGTAATCCAACGTCCAATCTTCATCTTCCTGTATAAAGCAATGTGCACCTGTAAAATAAACTCTTTTTGCTTCTACTTCTCCCCCCTCCATGCCAAAAAAGGAAGGCTCAGAGGCTTGAAAACGCACAGTTTTACCGTCTTTTAACTGCGTAACGCTCGCAATGTGAATACGGTCAAAAGCATATCCCCATTTAAAATAACCAGATGCATGTAAATCAGAAGCATTGTTTAATTCATTCGCATGTTGATATAAAAAGGCATCCTGTATTTCAAAAGTAGGTCCTTTGCCCTGTTGCCAGTCTTTTACACCTTTTTTTAATTGTTCACAGGGGACGGCGCCTTCGTCTATTACGGTGGGGATGGGGATAAAGCCTGTTTTAGGGTATCGGGCTGTTGTTAGAGGGCGTGCATTTGAAAACAATTCACAATCATAAGGTGTGCAGGGAGAACTAAACCCTTGCCTTGGCATATGATTTGGAATTTGCGCAGGCGCAGAAAATGCTTGAATTGCTTGTGTTTGTTTTACACCGTTTGCAAGTGGAATACTACCACTTAGGGTGACACATTCTCCCTCTTGACCACATATTTTGAGTGGATGGGAGAGATTAGACAGCTTATATCCATTTGTACAAGTGTAAGTACCTTTTTGTAAGGTGAGCACACAGGGTTCATGGGCTGTTTGACAAGCGTTTAAGCCTTTTTCAATGGTGAGAAATGGTTGTGCCATTGTTCCTGTGTTTAAATCATTGCCTGTTGGTGATACGTAAAAATCCATTTCTTTTCTCCTTTTACCCTGTGCAAAGGGCACATCTAAAATACGGCATAGCACCTTTTGAGTGCTATGCCGTTTGCTTTTAGCATGAAACAATCAAAATCAAGGATTGTTATTTGCCAGAATATTTTTGACCAAGTTCAATTGTTTCTTTGTATTGAGCTGTGGTATAGTCTAAGGATTCTTGGAGACCCTTGCCATACATGTCTTCGATCATGCGTGTTTTCAATGCTTCATATTCAGCATCGTCTTTTGCAAAAATGCACTTCCAGCACATGGCAGCAACGTCTTCACCAATGCGTTGGTTGAGCAATGTCATTTCATCGCTTACAGGCTTTGGAATGGTAAGAGGCTTTACAGCAACTTTGTCATGCTTCAACATGTAATCCATTTGGTCGAGAGCGTCCATGTCTTTTTGCCAAATCTTCATCAATTCAGTTTCTTCAGGAGCGTCTGCAGTTTTTGCCCACATGTTTCTGTCAAAAGCTACGCCGTAATCGGAGTTGATCATGCGAAGGTCAAGGCCTTTGTAGAAGGGTTTGTCAAAACCATCGGACAAGAGACCACCACCAGGCATTTCACCATTTTTGTTTCTGATGATGTCCCAGCCTTGCTTTGTGATGTAAGGTTTGTTTTCTTCGTTCAAATCCCAAACGATGCCTTGAGGGCCATTGCCAAGCTTCATGAGGCCTTTGTTGGAATACATGTAGTCAATAAGAGCAAGTGCTTCATCCACGTGTTTGGTGTCTTTGCTGATAGCATAGGTCCATTCCATACCTGTTGGACGAAGAGCGTGATACAACACTTTGCTGTCGGTGATTGGGATAGGTTGGAAACCAATGCCTTGAGCTTCAAGTGCATTTTCATTGATGATGGACCAACCCCAGAAACCAAAGTTTGTACGTTGTTGCTTTACTTTTTCAACATAGTCAGAGTATGTTTGTGTCATGGAGTCAGGGTCTACCAAACCTGCTTGGTTGGCTTCGTAGAGGAAACGCAAGCCACGCATAGCAACGGAATCATCGTCAAACATGGATTTGACTGTACGGTTTTCAACGTCAACTTCCATGTAGTCGAGGAAGTCACGTCCGTATAATGCACAGAATTGCTTTAAGAAAGACATGTAATAGCCATCCCAGTCAGACCACAAAGATAAAGAATAAACTTTCTTGCCATCTTCTGTTTTGGGATAGAGTTCTGTCATTTTTTGCATTAAAGGGATGAAATCTTCGAGGGTTTTGATTTCAGGCATGCCTGCTTGTTTATACAAATCCCAGCGAACATAAGGACCCCAGTTTAATGTGCCACGGGTAGGAACAGAGTCTAAAATGTGTGTGCCTACTGCGTATAAAGAGCCTGTGCCTGCGCTCATGTTGTCACGGAAGTTGGCAAGCATATTGCCAGCATTTTTTTGAATATTGGGCAATTTGTCGATATGCTCATCCAAATTTAAGAGCAAGCCAGCGTTGATTGCATCTTCAAGCTGTTTGGTTGTTTCAAACATTACGATGTCGGGTAATTCACCAGAAGCCATAAGTGCTTGAAGTTTTTCCTTGCCACCAGCAAGTGCATCTACTTGAACGCCCACGTCTTCTTTGATAATGTCGCCCACCCAATATTCCACAGTGCCAACGATGGGAGTGCTGTTTGAACGGAAGAGTTGGAGTGTAGTGACTTCTTCGTCAGCAAATGCTGTACCCATCATAGGGATAAGCAAACAGCAGACCAAGAGAGTAGAGAGAATTTTTTTCCAGGTTTTCATAAGAGGTTCCTCCTTTTATTATATCATTAGCATGTCTTGCTAATAATTTCAAAGTTAGCCTTTGACGGCGCCAATCATAATACCTTTTACAAAGTATTTTTGGAAGAAGGGATAAACAAACAAAATGGGGAGGATAACGACCATGGCAATGGTCATACGCACGGAAGTAGGGGTGAGTAATTTGCTTGGATCAATTTCTGCACCAGCCTCCATGGCGGCACGCAATGAACTTGCAAGGGTGCTGACTTGAGAGAGGTATTGTTGGAGCAGATATTGCAGGGTGAATAGCTCTTGGTCTGTGATGTACAGGAGTGTATCCATAAATGCGTTCCATTGACCAACGGCAGTGAACACGGAAATGGTTGCAAGAATGGGCATACTTAAAGGGAAAATGATTTTGGTAAAGATGGTGAAATATCCGGCGCCATCTAATTCAGCTGATTCTTCTAAAGAGCTTGGAATGCTTTCTACATATGTTTTATATAGTATCATAGAAAACATGCTGACAAGCCCTGGAATGATGTACACGAAAAAGCTATTGATCAAATGCAAGTTTTTAATGTTCATATATCCTGGGATTAAACCTGCGTTAAAGTACATGGTGACAATGGCGAAACGGTACCAAAACTTGCGATGCCACAATTCTTGTTTACTAAATGCATAGCCCAAAAAGGAAGTACATAAAACGGTACATACTGTACCTAACACCGTTCTTAGAACAGAAATAACTGCTGCGGAAGATAAACCTTTGATTTTCAACATTTCAACATAGTTGCCAAAGTGAATACCTTTGGGGATTAACAGGACATAGCCTCTGCTTGCTAAATCATTGTCTGAAATGGTCATGATGAAAATATAGTAAATTGGGAAAATACACAGTAAAGTAAAAAGTCCAAAGATGGTGTAGTTGATTATATTGAAAATAGGTGAATTTTTTTCTAAAGCTGCAATCTTTGTGGATTTGTTCTTAGCCATATCTTTCTTGCTCCTTTTCTGTTAAACGATTAAAATATACTTTCTTCTCTTACAAATTTTGATAAGGAATTTGCACCAAACAGCAAGCAAACACCTACGAAAGACTTCATAATACCAATGGCAGTTGCAAATGAATAGTCGTTACCTGCCACACCTTTGTTGTAAACATAAAGGTCAAGCACTTCGATGGTATCTTTGTTCATGGCATTTTGGAACACGTAATATTGTTCCATGCCTGTGTTTAAGAAGTTGGATATGGACAAAATTAAGAGTACAAAGTAAGTAGGAAGCAAACAAGGAATGGTGATGTACCAAATAGCTTGGTATCTGTTTACACCGTCACATGCAGCAGCTTCATACAGCTCTTGGTCAATACCTGTCATAGTGGCGATGTACATGATAGAGCCCCAACCCAAGCCTTTCCATACACCCCATAGCCACATTTTAATCCAAATGTGGTCGGGTGAAGCTAAGAAGTTGATGCCGTCTTCCACCAAGCCCAATCTCATGAGCAAACGGTTGATGAAGCCATCACCGACTGAAAACATGGAAAATGCAATGGCATATACTAAAATCCAGCTGATAAAATTGGGCAGTGTTGTGAGTGTTTGTACGGCTTTTTTATACCAACCTGTTTTGATTTCACCAAGGAAAATGGCGAACATCATGGGCAACCAGGAAAACAACATGCTCAATCCACTCATACCCAGTGTGTTTTTTAATACACGGAGCATAGTGCGTCTGCCATATGCATCAATGAACAAACGAGAGAAATGCTCCATGCCGACAAATTTGCAACGGCTCAAGGGCAACCCTGGTTTGTAGTTAAAGAATGCGTATGTCCAACCGTAAATAGGGACGTATGAAAAAATAAAAATGAGAAGTAGTAGAGGGGAAATCATTAAAAATAATCGAAAGCCTCTGGAAGAAAGCGTGCGGCGAAAGGAGTGTTTCCGAGAAAGTGAGGTCACTGTGCTCATAATATCATACATCCTAACTGTGAAAATTATAAAACAAAATGTGTACATCCTTTTAGATGTTCTTTGTCTTATCTGACGTGTTTTATTATACATGTTTACATGAAATTTGTAAATAATGGCATTCCTACTTTTGGTATTGTTTTTTTTACTTCTTTTTATATTTTGTGGCTTACATATTGCCAAAAGCTCTGTTTTGGATATATACTATGCTTGCAAAGCATTTAAATTCGATTTAAAAAAAGGGTATTTAAAAATGGAGAAAACAGTATGCTTTAGGAGGCAAAGATGGACACAGTAAAAAATGCACAGGATTTGGCACGGGAAGATTTTGAATGGATATTTGCACCTGACAATGAACCACAGATTGTTTTTCCTAACCCACATAAGGATGCTCAATGGTATCCTGATGCGAAGTTGGGGTTGATGATGCACTTTGGGATACATAGTGTAGAAGGTATACAGCCTTCTTGGGCTATGATTAAAGGTTTTCCCTACACAAGAGATGATGAATATACACCACCTGAAGAATATTTTAAACTGGCAAAAAGATTCAATCCACTTTCTTATGATATGGATAAAATTATTTCAGCGGCTGCAGATGGTGGGTTCAAATATGCTGTGCTAACAGCAAAACATCATGAAGGATATGCTTTGTGGCCTTCCAAATTTGGTACTTTTAACACGGGTATCTATATGGGAGGAAGGGATTTGCTTTTGCCTTACGTAGAAGCATGCAGAAAGCACAATGTAAAGGTGGGTTTATATTTCTCTCAAAGAGATTGGCATTATCCCAATTATCCTGTTTCAGATGTCGAGTTTGATTATTCAAAGCGTCAAGTAAATATGAAAATGTATTATGAGAAACGCAATCAAGAAGAATTTAAGCAGTTTATGATTTATACGTTGGGTCAATTGCGTGAAATATTGACGAGATACGGTAAAATTGATGTTTTGTGGTTTGATGGTTTGGGGTGGCCGGGCATCATGGATTATAAGTTACCTCAGGTGTATGCGTGGATTCGTTCCTTGCAACCGGGGATTGTAATCAATGACCGTTGGCAGGGTACAGTTGACCCAAATACAGCAGAAAAGTATCATATTAACCCGCATGTACTTGGTGATTTTGGTACATTAGAATGTGTGGAACCTGAAGATGCAAAAGGCAATTGGTGGGAGCTGTGCAATTGTGGAGGTACGGAAAACTGGGGGTGTGGGAAAAACCCTGACTTGAAGGATTTTAAGTGGATTATAGAATATTA
>CAYTPJ010000044.1:13603-16193 GCA_964439755.1 uncultured Oscillospiraceae bacterium | reverse complement strand
CAAGGGCAGTATGCCTGTACCTGTGCCCATATCGCACACTTTTTCGTTTTTTTTGACTTGCGCAAAATCGCTTAAAATGACGGCATCAAAACCAAACTTAAAGCCTTGCTTTTTTTGCAAAATTTTTAAATTGCTTAAGGATAAATCCTCTAATGTTTCGTCATCATGCAGTAATTGTGTGTCCAAAATGCGCTCCTTGTGTGTAATGGATTTTGACATAAAGATGAACAGGCAACAACATTTTTTGCTGCCTGTTCATATAAATTAAAGAACGGCTACGCACTCGATTTCTACCAGTGCATCTTTAGGGAGTTTTGCCACTTCAAAAGCAGCACGGGCAGGGTAGGGCGCTGAAAAAAATGTGGCATACACTTCGTTCATGGCAACAAAATCGCTCATGTTTTGAAGGTATACAGTTGTTTTGACCACATTGTTCATTGTAGCGCCTGCGCTTTCTAATATGAAAGCGATGTTTTTTAAAGATTGCGCTGTTTGAGAAGCAATGTCTGCGCCTGCAAAGGTGCCTGTTGCTTGGTCAAGGGGAAGTTGACCTGAAATATAGAGTGTGTTCCCTGCTTTGATGCCTTGAGAATAAGGCCCGATGGCAGAGGGTGCTTGGTTTGAATTTAGAGCTTCTTTCATTATGGGTTAGCCTCCTTTTACTCTGGTTGCACCCTGCATTTCTAAGCCGGTGCTATAATCTAACTGAAGGTTTTCGCCTTCTTCAGCTACTTTTTGACGTGTGAACCCCGAGCCGTCCCAAGAGGGCACTTTGTCTTTTCTATAAGGCCTTGTTTCCCATTGGTACCCTCTAAAGGGGTCACGTGTGTCGTTCATAAAATCAATGATTTGATCATGCAGTGCATTCCTAATGTCTGCTTTATCTTCATCTTGAATTAAGTTATGCACATCATAGGGGTCAGTTTTTCTCTCATACATTTCATCCGTGTCCAATAAATGTACAGCGAGTTTATATTCATCTGTAATGATTGCACGCATGGGCTGGAACCCTCCAAAGCCATCATGGTCCACTTCATAACGAGAGAAAGTCACAAAGGCAGGGCGATTGGTGGGGGCTTGACTGCCTTCTACTTGGGGCAATAAGCTCTTGCCTTGGAAACGGTTGGGCACTTTGTCTGTCAAGTAATCCATAACGGTGGCAGGCAAGTCAATGTGTGACACAGTGTGGTGATACACGATGTTTTTGGGCACGTTTTTGCCTTTAAAAATCAAGGGCACACGAGCAATTTCATCATACACAGCAGGGCCTTTGGCAAAAAGGGAGTGCGCATGAGAAGCATCGCCATGGTCCGAGGTAAAGAGCGTCAAAGCATCAGGCGCATCTGTTTCAATCTTGTTTAAAATACGGCCAATCAGCATATCCACATAGGAGTTACAACGGAGCAAACGCCTGTTGACAGCGCTTACTTTGCTCTTGTCCATTTCGTCCACCCCTCTTGCCCAAAGGTGCTGGAGCAAGGGTTTGTCCTTTAAATCGTCATAGAAAGCAGGCGTTTTTTCGCCGTCATAGTCATTATACATCGTGTTAAAAGGAGGGGGGCATAAACCAGGGTCGTGTGGTTCATCATAAGATACGACAAGGAAATAATCTTCGTCCTGATGTTTTTCAATAAAGTCCAACGCTCTTTTGTTAATTCTGTGTGCGTAGGTAAATTCTTCTTGAATGTTTTTATCACTGGCAGATGCATCTCTTGAAAATACACGTTCTTCTTCTGTCAATTCATCCAAGTAGTTTTTCATATCATACCAATAGTCTTTATCCCATCCGTTGGGGCACACACCGTTTCCAAAATAATCGCCTGCATCCAAGTGCCATTTGCCAATGTATGCACAGTGAATATTCTGTTTAGAGAGCTTTTCGCCCAGTGTTTCCACGTCTTGAGAAAGCCCCATGCAGTTGCTCCAACTGCCGTTGCTGTGGGGAAACATCCCTGTGAAAAGGGAAGAACGAGCAGGCCCACAAACGGGCTGTGTGGTGTAAACTCTGTCAAAACGCACGCCGTCTTCAGCCATTTTGTCCAGACAAGGGGTTATCATATGATGATTTCCATAACAGCCGAGCATGTTAAAACCTGTCGTGTCTGTCATAATAAAGATGAATTGCTTTTTCATTTTTATATCCTCCGTGTTTTAGTGCTGAAATTCCTTCCTTATTATACACTTTTTTTTATCAAATGTAAAGTAAAGAGAAGCAATGTGGCAAAAATAAAGCAAAGGCATAAAAAAGTTTGATTTTTATAACAAAAAAAGGTATAATATCCTTCGTTTGCTTTTGAAAGGAGTAACAGGAAGATGCAGAGAAAATCCGAAATGGAAGAAAAATTAGAACACGCACCCTTGTATAAACTCATGATATCGCTCGCCGTGCCATGCGTGCTCGCACAGCTGGTCAACTTGCTGTATAACATTGTAGACAGGATGTATGTGGGGCACATTGAAGGCATTGGCACATATGCGCTTGCAGGGCTTGGCGTTACATTCCCCATTATTATTTTAATCAATGCTTTTGCCATGCTCGTGTCCATGGGGGGCGCACCACGCTCTGCCATCAAATTAGGTGAAGGGGATA
>CAYTPJ010000044.1:0-13503 GCA_964439755.1 uncultured Oscillospiraceae bacterium | reverse complement strand
GGATTTACAAAAATTGCCATGTGCACCACGCTCATTGGGTGTGGGTTAAACATTGTGCTCGACCCACTTTTTATCTTTGTGTTTCACATGGGGGTCAAAGGGGCAGCGCTTGCAACCATCATCAGCCAAGCTGTGTCTGCCATTTGGGTGGTGCAATTTTTACTATCTAAAAAGTCCATCTTACGCATTCAAAAGAAACATTTGAAGCTGGATGTGAGCATTGTGAATGCCATATTTTCTTTGGGCATATCTGCTTTTGTCATGCAAGCCACAGAGTGCGTGGTGGAACTTGTGTTCAACAAGGGCATGATGCAGTATGGGGGAGATAAATATGTAGCGCTTGCGGCAGTGCTCTTTAGCTTGTGCCAATTGCTGTGGTTGCCTTTAAACGGCATCGGGCAAGGTGTGCAATCGATTATGAGTTATAATTACGGCAAGGGCAATTATGATAGGGTGCGAGATACTTCCTATGCGCTTCTAAAGATTTGCTTGGTATTTTCCTTGTCAACCGTGCTGATTTTTGAACTTTTCCCTTCTTTTTTCCTCTCTTTGTTTACACCAGATAAAACGCTTGTTCAAATGGGGATAAAGCCTTTTAGAATTTTCATTATGGGTATGTCTTTAATGGGGGCGCAGTGTGCGTGCCAACAGACGTTGATTGCATTAGGAAAAGCCAAACTTTCCTTGTTCATTGCCTCGCTTAGAAAGGTTGTTTTGCTCATTCCTCTACTTATTATATTGCCCAGACTTTTTTCGCTCGGTGTGAATGGATGTTTTTTAGCAGTGCCTGCAAGCGACATCATCAGTGTAGTTGTGTGTATGATCATCTATTTCCCCTTCACAAAAAAGACATTGCCAAAAAGAAAGATGTAAATAATTTGTGAAATATCTTATTTCACTTTACATTTTTAAATAAATCATGTATAATTTAACCGTCCCCAAATCAAGGGACAAAAAGGAGTATGTAAAATGGAAATGAACGTAACCAAGGATACAACCATCGCAAATGTGCTCAATATGCACCGTGGCACAGCCCGTATTTTCATGGAGTTTGGTATGACCTGCTTGGGTTGCCCCCATGCAACAGGGGAAGCTTTAGAAGATGCTTGCAACGCACACGGCGTAAACGTGGACGAGCTCGTGCATCAGCTCAACGAGTTTCTTGCCACTGCGGAGTAACAAACATGAAAGAAATCATTTCTTCAGGCGAGGTATTCTTTGTCGCTTCGGAAATGGAAAGGCGTGCAATACGCTTATATGAACGGGCGCTTCAGGTATTTTCTGATGCGCCTGTTCAAGCACAACTTTCTGACATGCTTCAAACAGAAAAAGAGCACTTAGCATGCTTTTTGAAATACTTAGAACAATCGGATTTTTCTTGCGAAAACACTGCGCTTTTGAGTGCGCAGTCTGCTCAAATTATATTTTCAGGAGGGCTGATGGAGGCATATAGAGAAAATGCTTTTGACAGCCCCAAAAAGCTTTTTGAATATGCCATTATTCAAGAAAGAAATGCTGTTGAAACGTATCAAAAATACATGCAGATGTTTGACCCAAAAGACGCACGATACAAAGCATTTCAAACGATTGCAATAGACGAAAAAAGCCACCAAATGAACTTGGAAAGCCGTTTGGAAGGCATTTAAAGGAGTTATGAACTAAATGTGTGAACCCTTGTTGCAAGTCCGAGGATTATTAAAGTCTTTTGATCAAGAAGTTGTGATTAAAGGGCTTGATTTGGATGTGCTGGAAGGGGAGTTTTTGACGTTGTTAGGCCCTTCAGGATGTGGCAAAACAACGACTTTGCGTATGATTGCAGGCCTTGAAACGCCAGATGCAGGGCGTATTTTACTGGAAGATACAGACATTACTGCCTTTGCACCAGAAAAAAGAGCAGTGAATACTGTGTTTCAAAATTACGCTCTTTTTCCACATATGAATGTGTATAAAAACATTGCATATGGCCTTAAAATGAAGGGCGAAAAGAAAACTGTGATTGACCAAAAGGTGAAAGAAATATTATCCACCATGCAGTTGGAAGGGTATGAAAAACGCATGCCCAGTCAGCTTTCTGGGGGGCAAAAACAGCGTGTTGCCATTGCACGTGCGCTTGTGTTGTCGCCCAAATTGTTGTTGTTAGACGAACCACTGGGCGCACTGGATTTGGCTTTGCGCCGTCAAATGCAGGTGGAGCTTAAAAATATACAAAAAAAGTTCAACATTGCTTTTGTGTACGTTACGCACGATCAAGAAGAAGCAATGAACTTGTCTGACCGTATTGTGCTCATGAAAGAGGGGGCTATCGTTCAGCTTGACACGCCACGCAATTTATACGAACACCCAACGTCCACTTTTGCAGCACGCTTTATCGGTCAACCCAATGTGATTGACGGCGTTTTGTGTGCAAAAAAAGGCAAAAAATCGCTCATGGACATTGGGGGCGTGACTGTGCCTTGCGTGCTGGACAAACCCTTTGAAGAAGGAGATAAGGTGTCGCTCATTGTGCGCCTTGAACGCATGCACTACGCACTTTCTCATCAAGGCAATGTGAAAACACATGGTGTATTGATAGAGCAAAGGTATGTGGGCGGTGTGATGCAGGCGAAAATTCAACTCACAACGGGGCAAATTGTGCATGCACATCATCAAACAGATGGTGAAAAAGAAATCCCTTTAAATAGTAAAGTGGCTGTTTGGTGGGATGAAAAGCTTGCACCCTTAACGCCTTATGAGGAGGCGATTTCGTGAGGGGCAGTGCTGTAAATAAGAAAACGCTTTTGGGCTTGCCCATGATGCTTTGGAGCACGATGTTTGTGGGCGTGTCGCTCATTTATATCATTGCTTTAAGCATGTTAACACCTACGCAGTCCTTTTCGGGTACACTTCCTTTTACGCTTTCCAACTATCAAAAATTGCTCGATGTGAAATACTTAAAAGTGATGCTTTTAAGCCTTCGGCTTGCCTTTTTAACGACATTGTTTTGCTTGTTGATCGGTTATCCGTTCGCATATTTTTTGTCTAAAAGAGAGAAAAAAACACGTGCAATTTTGCTCACGCTCGTCATTGCACCTTTTTGGACAAGTGCGCTTATACGCATGTATGGCATCAAAATATTCTTTGCTGCCAACGGTATTTTAAATAGCTTTTTACTTTCTTTATCTATCATTGATAAACCTTTAAAGCTCTTGTACACGGAGGGCACTGTGCTCTTTGGGATGGTGTATGCCATGCTTCCTTTTGTGATATTGCCTGTGTATTCGGGGCTTGAACGCATGGATAAATCTGTGGTGGAAGCATCGAGGGATTTATACGCAAGCCCTTTGCGTTCCTTCTTTTCTACTACGTTTTTAATGACTTTGCCTTCTACGCTCGCAGGGTGTGTGCTCACCTTTTTACCCTCTGTGGGGTTGTTTTTTATCAGTGATTTATTGGGAGGCGCTAACACGGTGTTGTTTGGTAATTTGGTGCATGATGCACTTTTAAAGAGCAGAGATGTGCCTTTTTCTGCGGCGCTCAGCGTGGTGCTTTTGATGCTCACGATGTTGCTCCTTTTCCTGTATAAAAAGGCAGGGGGCAAGAGCGAAAACATGGTTTTTTAAGATACATTTTTCATATGATTAAATATAGAAAGGAGCACACAAATTGAACATCAAGAAAAAAAGAAAAAACAGCATCTTTTCATCCTTGTATATTGGGCTTGTTTTGCTTATGATTTATATGCCTATTATTGTGGTTGTGCTCTATTCTTTCAATGCAAATCAAGGGCGTGTGGCGACCAAATTCACAGGCTTTTCTCTTAGATGGTATGAAGAACTGTTTTTTAAAAGCACAGGGTATGACGATGCTTTGCTCACCTCTCTTTTTGTTGGTGCATTCAGCGTGCTTTTTTCTACTGTGTTGGGCACACTGGGCGCACTCGCTTATGCAAGGCGCAAAGTGCCCAAAGGGTTTATTAGCAAGGTGAAAGAGGGCAGTTTTTCCTTTTTGGAAAATGTGATGATGCTCCCTGTGATGATTCCAGAAATTATATTGGGCATTGCTTTTTTAACGCTCTTTACATTTTTTAAAATCCCCATGGGCATTTTTTCTCTCGTGCTTGCGCACACCACGTTTTGCGTGCCCTATGTGTATATCATTGTAAAAGGGCGCATTAGCAATATGGACGACACTTTGTTTTTTGCCGCAAGGGATTTGTACGCAACGCCTGTTAAAGCTTTTTTTACCGTTACTTTGCCTCTGATTGCACCTGCTGTGTTGTCGGGGGCGCTCATTGCGCTTGCCATGTCGCTGGATGACTTTGTAATCAGCTTTTTTGTCAATGGCGCAACGACAACGACTTTGCCTGTTAAAATTTATTCTTCTATTCGTTTTGGTGTGAGCGCACAGATCAATGCGCTGTGCACTGTGATGCTTGTGGTCGTGTTTGCACTCGTTTTTTTAAGTCACTTTGTGTTGGGACGGAAAAAACACGAAAAATAAAGAAAGAGAGAGGGGTTTTATGAAAAAAAGCATTGCCTTTCTACTTGTTTTTAGTATTTTACTGCCCTTGATTGCGTTGGGCGAAGAAGAAGTGCATTTTTCTTTTGCGAATTTTGAACGCACGAAATTGGAACAAAAATACCCTCGTGTGGAGGAAAAAATAATACATGAACGGTTTATTATGCTCTCCTATTTAAATAAACCAATCACAGTATGGGATAAACTTAAATATATGCAAGGGGGAATGGAAATCCCTTACTTGTTCCAGAATGATTTTAAAAACCCTGTGTGCATTTACGACAATGAACCTCGCTCGGTATCCACATCTGGGTGTGCGATGACGTGCCTCTCCATGGTGATATATTATTTTACGGAAAATAAAGAGCAAGACCCCACATCTCTTTTTCGATACGCATGTGAAAATGGGTATTACAAGGGGAATGGTTTAAAACACACGGACATGGTGAAAATAGCGCAAGCTTTTGGTGTGCACGCTGAGCAAAAAAGTGCTTCTTCAGATACGATTAGAGAGGCACTTTTAAAGGGTGAGCCTGTGATCATCAGCATGTCAGATGGTTTGTTTTCAAATGGTCATTACCTTGTGTTACGGGGTATCAATGAAAAGGACGAAGTGTTGCTCAACGACCCCAACAACAAGGAAAGGTCGAATAAATTATATCCTCTTAAAAAAATTGTAGAACAATCCAAAGGCTCGTTGGCCATTATTATTTTTTCTAAGCAAGAAAATCCTTTAAACAAGGAGGCAGACCATGGACTTATTTGACATTTTAGGCCCTGTAATGATTGGCCCCAGTTCTTCTCACACAGCAGGTGCTGCACGCATTGGGCGCATTGCACGGCAATTGCTCAATGAAACACCTGTACATGCAGATATTTTTTTGTACGGCTCTTTTAAAAAAACATACATAGGGCATGGTACGGACAGGGCAATCATTGGAGGGCTTTTAAACATGGCTGTGGATGACCCACGCCTTCGTGAAAGCACCAAAGAGGCAGAAAAACAAGGGCTAAAATATACCTTTCAGCCTATTGATTTAAAGAATGCACACCCCAACACTGTGGTGATTGAACTGCAAGGGGAAACAGGCAAAAAAGTCAAAGTGCGTGCTGCGTCTGTTGGGGGTGGCAACATCCGAGTAGAGTCCATCAATGGGCTTGAAGTGGGCTTTTCGGGCGATAATACCACGCTTGTTTTAACACACCACGATGCGCCGGGCGCAATTGCGAGCGTGAGTGAATGTTTGGCGAAAAATCAGCTCAACATTGCAACCATGCGTGTGTTCCGTTCTGAAATAGGAGGGGATGCTATTATGGCGATAGAGTTAGATGTGATCCCTGAACAACATGTGATGGATCAATTGCTCCAAGCAAGTAGCGTGAAAAGTGTGACGTTGTTACATAAATTATAAGGAGGGGTGCATATGCCTCAATCTCTACAAAATATTCTTGTATCCATTCAAAAAAAAGGTTTGCTCCCTGCCCTTCGGGATATTCAAAAAAAGCAAGATCCTCATATTACAGATGAGGCATTGGATACACAAATGCTCTCTTTGCTCCCTGTTATGCGAGAAAGCGTGAAAACAGGCATGCAAAAGGATTTGCACTCCATGTCGCACATGACAGGGGGGCAAGCCTCTAAGCTCCTTCAAAGTGTGGAGGAAGGCAAAACGGCAAGTGGGCTTTTCCTTGGCAAAGCGGCAGCTCGTGCGCTTGCAGTTGCAGAGTGCAACGCAGCCATGGGGCGCATTGTGGCAGCGCCTACGGCAGGCGCATGTGGCATATTGCCTGCTACATTGTTTTCCCTTGAAGAAGCGTATCATTTGACAGAGAAAGACCTTTTAGAAGGCTTGTATATGAGCGCAGCAGTGGGGCTTGTGATTGCCCAAAGAGCAAGCATTTCAGGCGCAGAAGGGGGTTGCCAAGCAGAGTGTGGCACGGCATCTGCCATGGCGGCTTCTGCTGCTGTGATATTGAGAAAGGGTACACCAGAACAAGCAATGGATGCGGCGGCATTTGCATTGATGAATGTACTGGGGCTTGTGTGTGACCCTGTCAAAGGGCTTGTGGAGGTGCCTTGCGTGTTTAGAAATGTAATGGGCGTTGCCAATGCCCTTACGTGCGCAGACCTTGCCTTGTCCAATATACGTTGCCCTCTTGTGCCAGATGAAGTGATAGACCAAATGAAAGCAGTGGGGGACTTGATGCCCCATTCTTTAAAGGAAACGGCAGAGGGTGGGTGCGCTGCTTGCCCGTCAGGCGCAAAATGCATGGAAGTAAAGAAAAAGTAAGCATATGAAAACGTCTGTCATCCATTCAAAGGCTACGACAGACGTTTGATCATCAGGAATATTGTGCAGGCTATAACGATGAAAAAAGTCGTTATAGCTTTTTAAATGTTTTCCTGTTTTTTGTTGAGTGCAAGCTCTCTGTACACGGAAGGGGTAATCATGTTCATGCGTTTAAAGGCTTTATAATACGTGTCAAAGCTTGAAAAACCACTTTGTTCACCCACATCTTTTACAGAAAGCGAGGTGCTTTGGAGCAAGCTTTTTGCTTTTTCCATGCGCAATGACAATATGTAGTTGGCAGGGGTGGTGTTCGTCAAGTCTTTAAAGAAAGTGAATATGTATCGTTCTGAAAAATTGAAGTGTTCTGCAATGTCTTTGGGGCAGAAATTGGGGGAGAGGTAGTTTTCATCTACATAGGCGAGCACTTCTTGTTTGCGTTTGGATTGTTCAGATGCTTTATGGTTGAGCGCAGTTTGGCACAAGTGTTCTACACCTTCTGTGAGGCTTGCTCTGAGCACTTCTTGAGATAAGGTGGCAGAGTATTTGAGCACAGAGATGCTTTCGTTTAAGGTTTTGGATGCAAAGAGCATTTGCATTCTAATGGCGTAGTAGCGTTGCGCCATATCTGATTGCATAGTGTCACCTGCATACAAGAGAAAGTCGAGCAGAGCAAATGCTTCTTCTTTTTCTCCTAAGAGAATGAAATGGTAAAGCTTTTGAAGGTTGTCTTCTGTAAAAACTTGTTCTTTTTGAGAAACAATAGAGGACTTTTTTTGAAACAAGGCATGCTGAGCTTCTTCAAACGCAATGTTCACTTGTTGTGGAGAGGTATGTACATTGGAAAAGGCAACGCACGCATATAAAGGGTCGAGCGTGCTTTGTATTTTATCCACAAGAGAGGGCAAAGGCTCTGTTTGCTGTTCGAGAGGGAAAATAAATATAAATTCTTGTTGAGAAATGGTGTGAAAAAGTGTTTTTTTGCTTGTTACGTCTGTCAGCGCTTTTTTGGCAGCGAGCAACATGAGGTTTTTGTGTTTTCTTGACTTTAAATCTTGATCAATGAATACATAAGCGATGACAAAAGGATGTTTTAAAAAGGCAAAATAAGAACTGTTCAAATCACTATCCACTAAGTCCAAAGCACTATGATTTAAAAGCCTTTCAAGCGTTAATGCGTGCAGGTCTTCTTTCATGTGGTCGAGTTGGGATAAAACATTTGTGTTTTCGTCTTCCAGAGCAAGCATTTTGTCCTTTATCCAGTTATAGGCATTTTGGCTCTGCTGTGTGTTTTCTCCCTTAAAGGTTTCCATGAGTTTTTTAACAGGCAAACTCTGCCGATAAGCCAAATAGATGGAAAGGAGCACTGCGCCCAAAAGCGCTATGAGCAGTAAATTAAAAAGCATAGAGCGCACGCCTTTTAAAGTCTGCACGAAATAGCTTTGTGTGAGGGAAAAAGAGAGCGTGAGCGCACTGTTTTCATCTTGAATGTGCAGTGTTTCAGCATTCTTTGCTTCAAAGTGTGTAGGAACGTAGGAAAAAATCACATTCTGTTTATCGTCCATAAGAGAAAAAGAAGCGTAGTTTTCTAAATTATTTGATATGAGCGCATTCAAAAGCTGATTTTTATCAATCAACAACACAGCTTTGCCCTTGCTATAATCAAATATGGGCATTTGATAGGAAAACGCAACGTCGTTTCCACCAGATGCCAAGGAGGCAATATGTGTGCAGGGGGCATAATAGCTGGGATTGCGTCCGTTAAAAGTACGGTCAAAGAGCATTTGTTCAGTGTTTGTACCTTCAAATTGATATAATTTTTGGAAAGTGTCTATGCCAAAATAACTTGTTGCTTTTGAGAGCACAAGAGAGGGCTTATCAATAAATACTAAAATATCTGCAATCAGGGGGTTGGCATTGGCAATTGTTTGAATGTGCTTTTGCGCATTGTTGATGGCGAGGTAGTCACTGGGATGCAGTGTGTCGTCAATGATTGCAAGGCGTGTAAAATATTCATTAGAGCGTGTTTGATAGAGCAACATGCGCAAGGAAGATAAGTTGTCAGACAAAGAGGCCATGGCATTTGTTAACACAGCGTTTCTCTCTTTGAGTTCGCTTTGGTGCACTGTTTGGTCAATTTTATTTTTTAAAGGCAAGAGCATAAGGGTAAACAAAAAGACAATCATCAAGTGAATGATGATGTTTTTGCAAAATACAGTGAGTTGCTTTTTTTTCAATACAAAATGCTCCCTTTTTAAGAAAAAGTTTAATTTTTCTTTTTTACATGAATGTTTTAACCGTATAGAATTATACCAAATTAAGCACACCTTTGTCAAATACATTCTTCTGATACTCAATGTATAATGTGGTGTATATTTATACAAATAATAAGTATTTTCCTGTTTTTACATAAATACCCTATGCCAAACATGATGAAAATCCCCCTTTTACATAAATATCCTGTTTACAAAAGGTTGTATTTTCGAGTAGGATGAATAAGGAAAACAGAGGAAATCACCTGAAGGAGGATTATTGTGGCAAATTTACAACAAACCCTGCCAAAGCGCAATACGCTGTCAACAAGATTAAAGAAGAATTGGCAGATGTACATTTTTCTAATTATTCCTATTGCGTATCTCATTATTTTTAAGTACTGGCCCATGCTGGGGGCGCAGATTGCTTTCCGTCAATACTCTCCCCGTCTTGGTCTTTTTAACAGCAAATGGGTGGGCTTTTATCAGTTCACAAAATTCTTTCAATCATACCAGTTTGAGCGTGTGCTCACCAACACATTAACGCTTTCTATCTATTCTTTGATTGCAGGTTTCCCATTGCCCATCATTATGGCACTCATGCTCAATGCTGTGCGCTCTAAGAGATTGCAATCCTTCATTCAAAATGTAACGTACATGCCACACTTTATTTCTACTGTGGTTATGGTGGGCATGATTGTTCAAGTATTTAACCCACGCATTGGCATCATTGCCAACATGTATAACTCCGTGATGAACACTTCATTCCCTGATTTACTTGCAAGCTCCTCTGCATTCCCTCATTTATATGTGTGGTCAGGGATCTGGCAGTCCACAGGGTGGGGCACAATCATTTACATGGCAGCGCTTTCTTCTGTTGATTTAGAACAACACGAAGCAGCAGTGATTGACGGTGCAAGCAGATTTCAGCGCTTGTTACACATTGATTTTCCAGCCATTTTGCCCACCATCACCATTACGCTCATTCTGCGCTGTGGTAGCGTGATGGGCATCGGGTTTGATAAAGTGTATTTGCTCCAAAACAACCTCAATTTAAGCGCAAGCGAAGTGATTTCTACGTATGTGTATAAAGTGGGTTTGGGCAGTACAGGCGATTTTTCGTATGCAACAGCCATTGGCTTGTTTAACTCTGTTGTCAATTTGATTATTTTGTCTATTGTCAATGCAGTTTCCAAAAAAGTCGGCGACACAAGCTTGTGGTGAGGAGGAGAAAAGATGATCATTCAAACACAGAAAAAAAAGAACACCATTAAAATTGCCGTGCAAGACAAAGCGTTCTACATAACGTCTGGCACATTGCTTTTGCTCATGACACTTGTGGTGTTGCTCCCTTTAATATTTATCGTAGCAGCTTCCTTTTCATCTCCTGACGCTGTGTCCAACGGCAAAGTAAGGCTTTGGCCTGTGAACTTTACGATTGAAGGCTATCAAGCAGTATTTAGCAATAAAAACATTGGTATTTCTTATTTCAACACTTTTTTCTACACGATTTTTGGTACAGCCATCAATATTGTTATGACGATGATTGCAGCCTATCCTTTGGCACGCCGTGACCTTCCCTTTAAAGGCCCCTTGCTCTTTTTGTTCACATTCACCATGCTCTTTTCAGGGGGCATTATTCCAAGCTATATGGTGATGGTGAAGCTCAATCTCATCAACTCCAGATGGTCTATGATGTTGCCTTCTGCCCTTTCTATTTACAATTTGATTATTGCACGCACGTTTATTCAAAACATTCCAAAAGAATTAGAAGAAGCGGCGTCCATTGATGGGTGCAGTGATTTTCAATTCTTTTTGACCATGGTGTTGCCCTTGTCTGTAACGCTCATGTCCGTGTTGACACTGTATTATGCTGTGGGGCATTGGAATGCGTACTTTGATGCTTTCTTGTATCTTTCAGACAGAGATTTGTATCCACTACAAATTACTTTAAGAGAAATTTTGATTGCAAACTCTATTGCAGCAGATGAAATTGTGGACGCTGAAACAATGAGCGCCAAGCAAGGCATGGCAGACCTTTTAAAGTATGCGCTCATCATTGTGTCGAGCGTACCTGTACTCATTTTGTATCCCTTTGTGAAGAAACACTTTTTAAAAGGTGTCATGATTGGCGCTTTAAAAGGATAAAAAGGAGGTTTCAAAATGGAATTTTCACTCTTACATGACTTACACTGTCACTCTCATCTATCCTCTTGTGCAAAAGATGAACGCATGACGGCAGACAACATCTTTCAGCATGCAAAAGACAAGGGGTATACCACGCAGTGTATCACAGACCATTTGTGGGACAAAAAAGTGCCCGGTGCATCCAAATGGTATGAACCACAGGATATTTTACACGTGCAAAAAAGCTTACCTTTTAGCGATTTTTCTCCTGTGCGCACACTGTTTGGCTGTGAAACGGAGTACATTGGCCACGGTGTGTTGGGGCTTCACAGAGCACACTTTGACTTGTTTGACTTTGTGGTCATCCCTGTTAACCACACGCACATGAAAGGCTTTGTACGCCCTGATGATGTGAACTCAGAAGAAAAAATGGCACATTTGATGGTGGAACGCTTGGAAGAATTAACGAAAATGGATTTGCCTTTTGAAAAGGTGGGCATTGCGCACTTGACAGGCACTTTGATGTACAAAGAAGGCGATGTCAAAAAAATCTTTCGTTTGATGGATGAAACAAGATTGATGAAAGTGTTTGACTTTTTTGCAAAAAAAGGTGCAGGCATTGAACTGAATGCAAGCTCTTTTCCAGATTTTGAACTGGACAAGGATGCGTGGCTTCGCCTATACAGAATGGCTAAAAAAGCAGGATGTACATTTTATGCAGCGTCTGATGCACACAGCATAGAAGCATTAGACGATATACAAAAATATTTGCCTGCCGTGGTATCTAACCTTGGCTTAACGGACAAAGAACAATATCTTGTGCCCTAAAATCGCTACTATCAGATGATACCATCTGATAAAATAAAAATGGAGGTGTCCTACCCTATGAAACGTATTTCTCGCCCCTTGTGCCTCGTGTTGGCACTCATGCTCATGCTTTCTCTGTGTGTTTCTTCCATGGCAGCAGAATTAAGCGCACCTGGTGAATTGCCCATCGCAAAAGAACGTCAAGTGTTGACCATCCTCATGAAGCAGGATACATTGGTAGAAGATTATGAAACAAACGCTTTCACAAAGTATGTAGAAGAAACATGCAATGTGGATTTGCAGTTTGAATTTTTACCAGCAGCCACCAACGATGCAAACGAAAAGCTTGCTGTTATGATTTCTTCTGGTCAAAAATTGCCTGACATCATCAACTATCCTTTGAACGTTGCGACCACATTGCGTTATGCGCAAACAGGTGCATTCATTCCTTTAAATGATTACATTGATAAATTTGGTGTAAACTTTAAAGCAACCACTCAAATGTATCCAGACTTTGGCATTATTGAAAACATCACTTGCCCAGATGGCAACATCTATGGCGTGCCACAGTTCTTCAAGAACTTGCATGACGAATGCAAATACAAGGTTTGGATTAACCAAAAATGGTTGGATAACTTAGGCCTTCAAATGCCTACCACCACAGAAGAATACTATCAAGTGCTCAAAGCCTTTAAGGAAAATGACCCTAATGGCAATGGCAAACAAGACGAATTCCCCATGGTGGGTGGTACTGGTTGGTCACAAGACCCCACAATTTTCTTAATGAACGCTTTCGTGTTTGATGATTCTAAAGATCGTTTCAACGTGGAAGATGGCAGACTTTCTTTGGCTTATGCAAAAGATGCTTGGAAAGATGGTTTAGCTTATATGAACCGTCTTGTAAGTGAAGATTTGCTTGATCCTATTTCCTTTACACAAGATGACTCTCAGCTCCGTGCAATGGTAAACAATGAAGAAGCTTGCATCGTTGGTGCATTTGCTTTCTCCTCTAACACATTGATGGCAGTTGCCACCAACCCCTACGTTCACGATTATCGTGGTCTTGAACCTCTCCAAGGTCCAGCTGGCGTACAAGGCATCAGCTATCAGTCCTCTTTGCCTATGGCACGTTGGTTTGTAACTGCTGACTGTAAGAACCCTGAACTCGCTTTCCGTGTGGGTGACTTCTTCTTCAATCCTGATGAAGAAATTGGTATCCGTGCACGTTATGGCATAGAAGGTGAACACTGGTCACGTCCTACTCCTGAACAAATGGAATTGGCAAAAGATTCTGAATTTAAGCCTATGTTCAATCAAGATGTGAATATTTGGAGCGTTGCTCAAAACGCACACTGGCGCAACAATGCTCCTATGCTTTACTATAAATTGATGAATGGTAGTGCTCCAAGTGTAGTGCCTGACCCCAAAGCAACAGGCCACTATGTAACAGAAATTTTGAATAAGCTTGGCGCAAAGCACTTGCCAAAGCCTGGCACTTATGTTGCAAACATCATTTATAATGAAGAAGAACT
>CAYTPJ010000043.1:0-16395 GCA_964439755.1 uncultured Oscillospiraceae bacterium | reverse complement strand
GCTTGTTTTTTTATGTGTGCAAAAATATTTTTATTAGTTCTTTTTATCATGCACATTTTGTGCTATAATATAGGGCGCAGGTAAAATCTGCGTGGCACAAGTTTACACAAAGGAGTTTTCTAATTTGATTACATCTCAAGTAGTTGTTGTAGGAGCAGGGCATGCAGGCGTAGAAGCAGCGCTCAAATGCGCACGCCTTGGCCTGGATACGATATTGCTCACTTTAAATTTAGAGTCCATAGCGCTCATGCCTTGTAACCCTTCTATTGGGGGTACAGGCAAAGGGCATTTGGTGCGTGAAATAGATGCTTTGGGGGGCGAAATGGCGCTGTGTGCAGATGATGCGCTCATTCAAGGGCGCATGCTCAACACAGGCAAAGGCCCTGCTGTGCACTCTTTAAGAGCGCAAGAAGATAAGAGAAAATATCAAACAAGCATGTTAAATACGCTCTTTCAAACCGACCATTTAACAGTCATTCAAGCAGAATGTACAGAAGTGCTTGTGCAAAATGGCGCTGTGGTGGGTGTTCAAACGGACTATGACGACACGATATCTTGCGCCTCTGTGATTGTGTGCACAGGCGTTTATTTAAAGAGCAAAATCATCATTGGGGATAAGATATTTGACCAAGGGCCACAGGGGTTATTGCCTGCCAATCAGTTGTCTCAAAACCTGATGGATTTGGGGTTTGAACTGCGCCGATTTAAAACGGGCACGCCTGCTCGTGTGGACGTCAGGAGCATTGATTTTTCCCAAATGGAAAAGCAAGAAGGGGATGACCCCATCACGCCTTTTTCCTTTTTAACAGAAAGAAAACTTCAAAACACAGCTTGCTGTTATTTAACGTGGACGAACGAACAAACGCATGATATTATCCGTGAAAATATACACAGAGCGCCCATGTATTCAGGCATTGTAAAGGGCACAGGCGCACGCTATTGCCCCAGCATTGAAGACAAGGTGACACGCTTTAGCGATAAAGATCGGCATCAGCTTTTCTTAGAGCCTGAAGGGGTAAACCACCCTGAATGGTATGTGCAAGGGCTTTCTACTGGGCTTCCAAAAGATGTGCAAATCAAAATGTACAGGAGTGTAAAAGGGCTTCAAAATGCAGTGCTCTGTCGCCTTGCATACGCCATTGAGTATGACGTGATCAACTCTTTATCGCTCACCCCCTATTTAATGTCGAACAACATCAACGGGCTGTTTTTCGCAGGGCAAATCAACGGCACCTCGGGGTATGAAGAAGCGGCAGCGCAAGGGCTTTTAGCAGGCATGAACGCTTATTTATATGTTAAAAATCAAGAGCCTTTTGTGCTCCAAAGAGGGGAAGCATACATTGGCGTTATGACAGACGATTTAACAACCAAAGGAACGGACGAGCCGTATCGTATGATGACGAGCAGAGCAGAGCATCGCTTGTATTTAAGGCAGGATAATGCAGATTTGCGTTTAACGGAAAAGGCGTACCAAAGAGGGCTTGTGGGCGAAAAAAGAATGAAGCGCACAGAGCAAAAACAGATTGAAACAGAAAAGATTAAAGCCCTTATAGAAAAAGAACACATGACGGCTTATGTGCGTAGACCTGAAAGCACATTAGAGATCAAAGAAGAATGGGGCACTTTTATGCAAGATGCCATCATGCAAGCGCAAATTCAAATCAAATACGAGGGGTATTTAAACAAGGAATTGGCGCAAATTAAACAAACCAAAAAGATGGAGGAAAAAAAGCTCCCCCATGATGTGGACTATATGGGCATAGACGGTTTGCGTATAGAGGCACGCCAAAAGCTCAACAAGCAAAAACCCTTGTCCTTAGGGCAAGCCTCCAGAATCCCTGGCGTATCGCCTGCGGACATTGCTGTACTCATGGTGTATTTAGAAAGAAGGGATAAGGCAGAATGAAAAAGCTGACAGTTATTTCCTTGGGCGCAGGGGATAGAAAATATTTGACTTTAGAAGCTGTTCAAACAGTTCAAAACAGCAAAAATGTGTATTTTAGAACAGAGCAATCGGACTGCGCTTTGTACTTTAAAGAACAGAATGTAAAATATGAAAGCTTTGACGAATTGTACCAAAGTGCAGAGGATTTTAACGAATTAAATGCGCAAATTGCGAGCACACTCTTAAAGAAAGCACTCAAAACAGAGGTGGTGTATTGCGTATTAGACTATAAACAAGACGAGAGCGTTGCCTATGTTTTAAATCAAATCAAGGAAAATGAAAAACACCAAAATATTGCTGTGCACTTTGTGCAAGGCGTGCCCTTGAGTGCGCCTTATACCTTCGATGTACTCACCCCTGTCCGAGAAATGTCTGCCTATCAAGTGCTTGAAAGCTACAAAGAACAGCCCCTCTTGATATTGGAGTTGCACTCTAAGCTCTTAGCAGGGCAAGTGAAATTAGAGCTTTTAAACACGTATAGCGAACAACAAACTGTGCTTTTCTTCGCCTCAAAAAAGGATACAAAAGAAAAGACAAGTACAGTAATCAAACTGTGTGACTTAGACAGGCAAAGAGGGTATGACCATACGACAGCCGCGCTTTTAATGCCTCTAAAATTAAACCAAAAAGACAGATTTGTGTTTTCTGATTTGGTAGAAATATTGAGCACTTTGCGTGGGGACAACGGTTGCCCGTGGGACAAGGAGCAAACGCACGATTCTTTAAAAAAATTCCTGATAGAAGAAGCGTATGAAACAACGGCAGCCATTGATGAAGAAGACTATGCGCACGTGGCAGACGAACTGGGCGATGTGCTCTTACAAGTGGTGTTTCAAGCAGATATTGGCAAGCAATATGGCACGTTTACGCTGTCTGACATCATATCAAACATCTGTAAGAAAATGATTACAAGGCACCCACACATATTTTCCAACGTCCAAGTCAACAGCGCACAAGACGTGGTAGACAATTGGGAAAAAATCAAGCAAAAAGAGCGCAACATTCAAACAGCCTCTCAATCCCTCTTGGACGTATCGACAGGGCTTCCTGCTTTAATGCGTGCTCAAAAGGTGCAAAAAAAAGCTGCCAATGTGGGCTTTGATTTTAACAGTGCTTTGGATGCGCTTTCAAAAGTATACGAAGAAGCAGACGAAGTCAAAGAGGAAATCCACACACAAGGAAACATTGAAATGGAGCTGGGTGACCTACTTTTCTCTGTGGTCAATGTGGCTCGGCTTTTAAATGTAGACTGCGAAACTTGCCTTTTAAAAGGCACTCAAAAGTTCATAAATCGCTTTATTTCAATGGAAAATCAAGTTTTTTTTGAAGGAAAATCGCTAAAAAGCTTGACAAATTCCGAAATGGATGTATACTGGAATAGTAACAAGCATTCAACTTGACAAAGTCAAGGAGAATGCACCAACTCATTTTAGGAGGGAAACCAACATGAACAAATCTGATTTCATCGCAAAGCTCGCAGCTGAAGCTGAATTAAGCAAAAAGGATGCTGACAAAGCTTTAAGCGCATTCATCAAAGTAGTAACTGATGCTCTTAAGGAAGGCGATAAAATTTCCTTGATCGGCTTCGGTACTTTTGAAGCGAAAGATCGTCCTGCTCGTGTAGCTCGCAATCCTCGTACTGGTGAAGAAATCAAAATCGCTGCTTGCAAGGCACCTTCTTTCAAAGCAGGCAAAGCTCTTAAAGACAGCGTGAACTAAAGTTGTTTTTTAATTACGCTGAAGCTATCACGTTTTTTAAGCGTGGTAGCTTTTTATTATCCATCAAGTATTATTTTGTAAAAAGGAGGAAAAACATGCGTTTAGATAAGTATTTAAAAGTTTCAAGGATTATCAAGCGCCGTACCGTTGCCAAAGAAGCGTGTGACGGAGGGCGTGTGACCATCAATGACAAGGTGGCAAAAGCAGGCACTGAAGTCAAAGAAGGAGATATGATCTCCATTCGTTTTGGCAATCGCTTGGGCAAATATAAAATCACCAACGTTATGGAAGTGGTGCGCAAAGAAAATGCGTCTTCTATGTATGAAATCATTGAAGAAGATGAAGCGACCATGCTAGAAAGAAACTAATTTAAAGAAACTAATTAGAAAGAAACTAAATATTTTTTATCAAAAACACCCCTAACATCAACATGCGTTTTGCCGTTGATTTTAGGGGTATTGTTATGCCTTTTAATAACTATTTGATTTTAATACCGAGCAAAAGGGCGAATGCGCTTGCTTGCTCTATGTTCACAATCAAACCATTGAGCAAACTTAAATCGCCCACTTTAAGGGCTGACAGCGTGCACGACCTCAAATCAAGCCCCTTTAAAGGCGTTTTGATAAATTCACTGCGCAAAAAATTGCAAGATGAAAACTTTGTTTTTTTCAAGCGCACACTGGAAAACAAGGCTTCTTGCATGTCACAATCAGAAAAAGAGCAATTGTCCAACAAAGCTTCAAAAAAGGAGATGTAGGGCATTAAAGAAAGCGTAAACGAAGTATCTCTAAACACACACTGGTCAAAGGTAAACCCTGTGATTTTGCATTCTTTAAAAGTACAATTTTTAAAATACAAACGCTCTGTTTGAAGCTTAGAGAGTTCACATTGCACAAATGTACAGTCTGTAAAGCTTGTGCCCGAACAATCACAGTTTAAAAAAGAAGTGTTTAAAAAGGTACATTCTTTAAAGTCCATTTTTGAAAAATCTTGTGCAGAAACACAGTTGTATTCAAACGTTTCTGCACAAATCGTGTCGTCATAGTCTTCCCGATATATGGCACATTCTAACAAATCCATAATGACATGTCCTTTTATCCATTACTTAAAAATCAAAGCGTCCGACACTTGGCGAGAGGGGCTAGAGGGGTTGTTGACCACTGTGTTGTAAAAGTAAATTTTAGCGGACCCACCACCGTCTAAGTTGATGGCAGTTTGCGCGCCGTGCTTGATAAAAAGGTCTTGGAAACTCTGCAAAGAAACGCCCTTGGAGTAGCCTTCACGTCTACCTTCCACGAGCAAAATCACATAGTGGAGTTTGCCAATTTGCCCAATGCCTGTACGAGGTTCAAGCTGTGTATCACGAGTTGAAATCACGTGGTTCTTTTTGTCTAAAGGGAGTTTTTCGCCGTTTTCAACGAGCGCAGGGCCAAACTCAAATGTTTGCCACACGTTTTCTTTAAGCAATCTTTCTTGCAACGCTTTGGGTTCCTCTGTACGGTCATACAGAAGGGAAAAATCGCCATTTTGGTCTACAATGAGCATGTCGAGCTTTTTGGTAAATTCGGCACGGTAGGGCTTGCCATTACGGATGATGGTGCCCGAATTGTGGTCGCCACAAAAGTCTGCATTGATGGCGAGCACAGCGCCATTGTCCTCTGCAATTTTTTCCATGCGTGCTGCGTGCGATAAATTTTTGTCATTGTTAAAAGCTGTGGTGAGTACATCGTAAGATTTCACTTGAACGTCCGCCACAAAATATACAACGCCATTTTCTTCAATTTTACGCATGTTGATTTTCAAATGGTCTTGGTCATCATATATGTATTCTGCATCCCCTGTAAAGCACAAAGGAGCTTGCCCCCACACAAAGGGTTCTTCTGCAAAAGCAAAAGATGCGGTACACAAGAGGGCGAGAATCAAGAGCATTGCAAAGATTTTTTTCATTTTATTTTCCTCCTAAAGTTATCCTGTATTTTAGCCGTCTGCCAAGCCTTCCCCGGCAAAAGTATTGCGAATAATTTCGCTGTACAAAGTAAATTCTGCTTGCCTATCTTTTGGGAAAGTCATGGTCAAAATATACACTTTGTCTAATTCTTCCCTTGCAAACACCGTTTTAAAAGCATCCTCATAAGAAATGGTAAACATACCAAGGGGCGCATCCATATCTACTTTGCCCCCTGCACGTTCCTTTTTAGCTGCCCCTAAGAGATACTCTAATTTATCAGAATGCATGTCATCTTGTACTTTTATGGTAAAGGTGCTCATGGCATCTGCTGTTTGGTATGTGTTATCCCCTGCTTCTGCAAATATAGAAGGCAAGCGCAAGGTAAACCCATTTCCTCTAATCCATTGCCATTCAGACACTGCGCCATCTAAGTATGGCATAGAAGAATCAAAGCGCACGAGTTTATAAGCCATGAAGGAAGACGCATCTTTTTTAAGCGTCACAGTCATGTTCTTTTCCCACAAAAGGTGTTCTTCTGGCGCTGTTTGGGCATTCCCTTTGAAAAATGCAGGCACAGTGTATACGTCCAAAAACAATGTAATGAAGTCGCCATCTTCTTTCACATCGTAAATATGCGCCCCCACTGTCATATCTTCCATAATGTCCATTAAGTCGAACACAAGCCCTGTATCACTCTTTTTAATGCAAGGGCAAATGGGCGTTTGGATGTTCAAAGTGCCATCCAAAAAGAGAGCATCATAATACATGGCAAGCACTTTATTGTCTATTTCGTGTGTCAGACTGCCCATGTTTTTTTGCTCAATGGGAAATACCACGTCTTTTATCCCGAGCAAAAACATGCCTTCTACAAGTGCTTGACTGGGCAAAGTCCCTTTTTCAAAGCTCTGTTGATCTCTTAAAAGAGAGGCACCTGCAACGAGCGTTGCAAACGTTCTTGCACTTTCGTCCACAGATTGTGTGTCCAGCGTTCTTTCCCTCAAAGGGGCGGCAAAAGCTGAGGACAAGCACAAAAATAGCGCAAGCACAAGGCACAGAATTTTTTTCATTTGCTTTTCTCCTTTACGTAATTTCGTTTACATTGTATCAAACGAATGTGAAAAGGCTTTTTATCCCTAAAAAAGAATGTGTTACAACGTGTCTAAAAATGCGCTGTTTTCCTCTACCACGAAAATGCCCTCTTGAAGGAGCAAAGAGGCTGTCACGCCTTGCCCTTCTATCCTTTTGCCTTGAAAAGAGCCATCATAGATGTGTGTTACACCACAAGAAGGACTGTTGCTCTTTAAAATCGCCATGTCACAGCCCAAAAGCTTATACATTTTGAGCACTTCTTGTGCGCCCTTTGTAAATTGTGCTGTAACGTCTTTCCCCTGCTCTGTGCACACGCTGTTTGCTGTGCGTTCGCTTTTATCTCGTGGCGTAGGCAAGCCCCCAAGCTGTTCAGGGCACAAAGGAACAAGCACATGATTTTTGCTCAGTGCTTTTATTTTTTCATTGCCCTTATCTTGCCCATCATATCGGCAACAAAGCCCCAGCAAGCACGCTGATACTAAGATTTTCATGCAATTTCAAGCGCAATTTCCATCATTTGCGTAAAAGTGTTTCTGATTTCTTCGGGTGTGCATTCTTCCCCTGTGTATGGGTCATCTGAAATGGTGAGCAAAGTAAGTGCATTTTTACCTGCACGAGCAGCGTTCAAATAGAGGGCATATGCTTCCATTTCAACAGCCAACACGCCAAGTGTTTCCAACGTTTTCAAAGGGCTTGACGCATCGTAAAAAGTATCTGATGAATAGATGGGGCCTACAAACATGGGCACTTCAATTTTCTTTGCGTACTGCACCGCTTTTTCCAAAAGTGAATAAGAAGCGCAAGGCGCCATATTGCCACGGAAACCAAACTGGTTGCCATAAGCAGAGTTTGAGTATGCACTCATCCCTGCTACAACAGAACGGATTTTTAAATCTCTGCTAATCATACCCGCAGAGCCGACACGAATAATGTTGTCTACATCATATTCGTTATACAGTTCATAAGAATAAATACCCATAGAAGGCATGCCCATGCCCGATGCCATGACGGTTATTTTTTTACCCTTATATGTACCTGTATATCCCTGAATGCCACGCACATTGTTGACTAAAATTGCGTTCTCGAGGTATGTGTTCGCAATAAATTGAGCACGGAGAGGGTCTCCGGGCATTAAAACTGTTTTTGCAATATCTTCTTTTTTTGCTTGATTGTGTAATGTAGGCATGTTAAAATCCTCCTCCTAATTTTGTCCATGTTCAGCATACCATAAATACGCTTTTTTTTCAATCCATTTTGTATATTTTTTGTTTTTATTTCTATTTAATGTCAATTTTAAGGCATATCGATGCAAAAACCGTGCTTCCGTCAAAATAAATGATTGACAAAAAAAATAGATTATTGTACACTGGACTTGGTATTACAATTGAGTGCAATTTTTTTTGATTTTTAAGTCAAAATGCAAATTTATTGACCTATTAAAGGAGGGGTTCCATTGTGTAAGAAAACACCACTCTATGACAAACATGTATCCTATGAAGGCAAAATAGTGCCCTTTGCAGGATATTATTTGCCTGTACAATACAAAACAGGGGTGATGAAGGAACATTTAGCCGTTCGCAACAATGTGGGTTTATTTGACGTATCGCACATGGGCGAAGTGCATTTTAAAGGAAAAGGTGCGCTCAACACGCTCAACCATTTGCTCACCAACGACATGGCGAACATGGCTTTAGGGCAAGTGCGATATAGCCCCATGTGCAACCAAAATGGGGGCATTGTGGATGACCTCGTGGTGGTGCGTTGCGCAGAAAACGACTATTTGATGATTGTAAATGCAGCCAACCGTTTAAAAGATGTTGCGCACATAAAGCAAAACCTTTTAGACGATACAGAAATGGCTGATTTATCTGAAAACATTGCACAGCTCGCCTTGCAAGGCAAAAATGCTTTGCCTCTTTTAGAAACACTGTGTAACAAGGAAGAATTGCCCACCAAATATTATCATGCAACGCTTAAAATGCAGGTGGCAGGCATATTGTGCCTCGTGTCCAAAACAGGGTACACGGGCGAATTGGGGTATGAAATATACTGCGCCAATTGCGATGCAGAAAAATTATTTCAAAGCATTGTAGACGCAGGCAAGGCGTTTGATTTAACACTGTGTGGACTGGGTGCAAGAGATACGTTGCGTTTAGAAGCAGGGATGCCCTTATATGGCCATGAAATGACGGACGACATTACGCCCTTTGAAGCAGGGCTTTCTCGCTTTGTTAAAATGGACAAGCAAGATTTTATTGGTAAATCTGCACTTGTTGGAAAAGAAACCCCTGAAAGAGTGCGTGTAGGGCTTCGTGTAGTTGACAGAGGCATTGTGCGAGAAATGTGTGCGTTAGAAGATGAAAATGGCAACGAAATCGGCATGACCACGTCAGGCACGCACTGCCCCTACCTTGAAACGCCTCTTGCTATGGCGCTTGTAAACCAAAAATATAGCCCCTTGGGTACAGAGTTTTATGCCCTTGTGCGCAACAAGAAAATCAAAGTACAAGTCACCGAACTACCTTTTTATAAAAGGCAAAAATAAATTTTAGGAGGACAATAAAATGAGCTTGGGAGAAAGATTTTACACAAAATCACATGAATGGGTGCAGTTTGACGGAGATGAAGCCATCGTAGGGCTTACAGACTACGCACAAGATGCCTTAGGCGACTTGGTGTTTATCAACTTGCCCAACGAAGGAGAGGACGTCAGCGTGGGCGACCAGTTGGCAGACGTAGAGTCCGTAAAAGCTGTAAGCGATGTATTTTCCCCTGTAACTGGTGTGATTAAAGAAGTGAATGAAGCGCTTTTAGATGCCCCTGAAAGCATCAACGAAAGCCCTTATGAAGCGTGGATTGCACGCATTGAAAACATCACAGACAAAGAAGAATTGCTCACAGAAGACGAATATAACGCACTCGAAAAAGACTGAGTTTTACGCACACAAGGCACTTGCTTTTGTGTGCGTTTATCCATAAAAAGGAGGGTTTTTAAAATGGGCAATTATATATCGCTCTCTCAAGATGATATCCAAGAGATGCTTGCCTATTTGGGCATGACATCGCTGGACGATTTATTTGTGGACATCGATACATCCATTCAGCAAAAAGCTGTTTTATCTCAATTTGAAGGCAAAAGTGAACTTGAAATAGATGCGTATTTGCGTGCTTTGGCAGACCAAAACCACGTATTTAAAACGTGTTTGCGTGGAGCTGGCGCATATAGGCACTACATCCCTGCCATTGTGGACAGCGTGTGTGCCAAGGAAGATTTTGTGACGGCGTACACCCCCTATCAAGCAGAGATTAGCCAAGGGGTATTGCAGTCCATATTTGAATATCAAACGATGATTGCAGAGCTCACGGGGTTGGACGTTTCAAACGCTTCCTTATATGACGGTGCAAGCGCTACGGCAGAGGCTATAACCATGTGCACAGATAAGAAAAAAAGAAAAGCGCTATTGTTAGATACAGTGCATCCTGACACCATACAAACGGCGCAAACATACGCTTTTGGGGGGAATTATCAAATAGAAATTGTGCCCACAAACAAAAAAGCGTGCGTTCAAGACGTTGAACACCTTTTTACAGAAGATGTGTCTTGCCTTGTTGTGCAATCTCCCAATTTTTATGGGCTGTTTGAAGATGTACAAGCGTTGTTTGAGTGCGCAAAAAAGCACAAAGTCAAATGTATTCACGTAGTCAACCCCATCACTTTGGGGCTATTTGCTTCGCCTAAAGAAATGGGCGCAGACATTGCTGTGGGCGAAGGGCAACCCTTGGGCATGCCCCTATCTTTTGGGGGACCTTACCTTGGGTTTATCGCCACCACAAAAGAAATGATGCGAAAGCTTCCTGGGCGCATTGTAGGCGAAACGGTGGACAAGCAAAACAACCGTGCCTTTGTGCTCACTTTACAAGCGAGGGAACAGCATATTCGCCGTGAAAAAGCGAGCAGCAACATCTGTTCTAACCAAGCACTTTGCGCATTGAGAGCAGCTGTGTACTTATCTGCTGTGGGGGCAGAAGGGCTCAAAGAAGTGGCAACCTTGTGTTTTAACAAAGCGCATTATTTTAGCCATGCACTTCAAAAGTTGGGCTTTACATTGCCCCATTCTGGAGAATTTTTCAATGAATTTGTAACAGATGAAAAAGTGCCTTTTGATACCCTTCAAAAAGCATTGATGGAAAAAGATATTTTATGTGGGCTTAAAATCAAAGAAGGCATCCTCTGGTGCGTTACAGAAGTGGTCACCAAAAACGAAATGGACAAAGCGCTCCAAGCCCTTCAGGAGGTGATGTAATCATGGAATTATTGTTTGAAAAATCCAAAAACGGTAGACATTTAAGCCTTTTCCCTCCCTCTGATGTGCCCAACGCACCATTGGACAGTGCACTTTTAAGAAAAGAAGCTTTGCACTTACCTCAAGTGTCTGAAAATGACATCAGCAGACATTACACGGCGCTTTCTAAACGTGCATTTGGTGTAAACAGTGGCTTTTATCCCTTGGGGTCTTGCACGATGAAATATAACCCCAAACTCAATGAGCGTGTGCAAAATTACTTTTTAGACCTCCACCCTCTGCAAGAAAAAGAGAGCGTAACAGGCTGTCTATCCGTCATTTCAGGCTTAAAGGAACGCTTAACAGAGCTTACAGGTATGGAGGACATGACGCTCCAACCTGCTGCCGGCGCACATGGCGAATTTACAGGCATTTTGCTCATCAAAAAATATCATGAAATGCGCAAAGATTTTAAGCGCACCAAAATCATTGTGCCCGACTCTGCACACGGCACCAACCCTGCAACAGCTGTGATGTGTGGGTACACCGTGGTGTCTGTAAAGTCAGATGAAAATGGGCTTTTATCCCCCCAAAGCTTAAAAGAAGTGCTGGACGACCAAGTGGCAGGGCTCATGCTCACCAACCCCAACACAGTGGGGTTGTTTGACAAAAACATATTGACCCTCACTGCCCTTGTGCACGATTGTGGTGGATTGTGCTACTATGACGGCGCCAACTTAAACGCTGTCATGGGGGTTGCACGCCCTGGAGATATGGGCTTTGATGTGGTGCACTTGAACCTACATAAAACGCTTGCTACCCCTCACGGAGGTGGTGGCCCTGGCAGTGGCGCTGTACTTTGTAAAAGCATCCTTGCCCCCTACCTACCCTTTAGCAAGTTGGGCGACACAATGCGCCCCAACAGCATTGGCCAAGTCAAAGCTTTTTACGGCAACTTCCTCGTGTATTTAAAAGCGTACACCTATATGCTCGTGTTGGGGGGTGAAGGCTTAACCAACGCTTCCAAACTCGCCGTTTTAAACGCCAATTACCTAATGAAAAAGATGAAAGACAGTGGGTATATT
Organism: uncultured Oscillospiraceae bacterium; assembly: GCA_964439755.1. Taxonomy (GTDB): domain Bacteria; phylum Bacillota; class Clostridia; order Christensenellales; family Aristaeellaceae; genus CAYTPJ01. The sequence continues at coordinate 4,326 of CAYTPJ010000043.1, read as the reverse complement.
CCTCAATTTGACAGGGTGTGTATGCATGAATTTGTGTTGTCTTTAGAAAAGCTCAAAGAAGAAACAGGCGTGTCTGCCTTAGACGTTGCAAAATGTATGCTCGACCATGGCGTGCACCCACCCACGATGTATTTCCCTTTGATTGTGCATGAAGCGCTCATGTTTGAGCCCACTGAAACAGAGAGCAAGGAAACGCTCGACAAGGCTGCTCAAATATATGCAGACATTTTAAAAGAAGTGTATGAACACAGAGAAAACGTGCTTTCTGCCCCCTTGCACGCACCCATTATGCGCCCAGACGAAGTGCAAGCCGCACGCAACCCTGTGGTCACTTTTCAAAAAAAATGAGCATACAAACGCTTGAATTTATGGACGTTTTAACGCTTTCTCCTTATCACAACCTTGCTTTAGAAGCACAGCTTTTGCACGGCATAAAAGAAAACACTGTGCTTCTTTACCTTTGGCAAAACAAACGCACTGTGGTGATTGGGAAAAATCAAAATGCACAAAGGGAGTGCAACATACAAAAGCTGATTGAAGATAAAGGGCACCTCTGTCGCCGTCTATCGGGTGGGGGGGCTGTGTACCACGATTTGGGCAATTTAAACTTCACTTTTGTTGCAAAAACCCCCTGTTATGATGTGCAAAAACAGTTGGACGTCATTGCACGAGCTGTGCAATCTCTAAACATCCCTGTTCAAAAATCAGGGCGCAACGATTTATTGTCAGAAGGGCAAAAGTTTTCAGGCAATGCCTTTTACAAGCACAAAGATTGCTGTATGCACCACGGCACTTTGCTTTTAAATGCAGATTTAAATGACATGGCAAAGTACCTTTTGGTGTCTAAAGAAAAGCTTCAAGCAAAGGGCGTATCTTCTGTAAAAGCACGTGTTAAAAACCTGTGTATTTCTACTAAAGACATGAAAAAAGCTCTGCTACAAGCCTTTAAAGACACGTATCAATTGCCTGTTACACAGATAGAAATACCAAAAGTAAGCGCAGAAAATTTGGCGTTTTTTTCGTCATGGGATTTTATATACGGGCGCAATCTGCCTTTAAAGGATGAAATAACTGCCTATTTGCCCTTTGGGCTTTTCACCTTTTCTTACACAATAAAAGACAATTGCATTTTGGATTGCACCGTGTATTCAGATGCCATGGAAGAAGATGTCATTTCTTCTCTCCCTGCACTTTTAATGCATCAGCCCCTCACAGGGGATGCTTTTAAAAGCGCACTTTCTCCCTTAAAAGCGCACCACATGGACATGTATAACGCACTCACGGATTTTTTTAAAAACCACGCATTTTAAATAAAAGGAGGGCACATTTTGAAACACATCATTGTCATTGGCGCAGGCCCTGGCGGGTACGAGTGCGCCATTCGCTTTAGGCAACACCAAAACGAGGTCACTTTAATAGAAGAAAATTGCGAAGGGGGCACTTGCTTAAACAGAGGGTGCATCCCCACGAAAGCGCTTTTACATGCGAGCGAACTGTACAGCAACGCAAGCGAACTACACGATTGGGGTATTGAAAGTGCGCCTGTTATTCAAGACGAAAGCAAGATTTTTTCCAAAAAACAAGAGATTGTAGATACCTTGAAAAAAGGTATTTCTTCCTTAATTTCAGCTTATAAAATCAACTACATCAAAGGGCACGCTTATATTGTAGACAGCACGCATGTTTTTGTAAACGACCAAACCTTGACGGCTGATTACATCATCATTGCCACAGGGAGCACCCCTTTTGTGCCCAAAATCAGTGGGAGCAATTTGCCCCACGTGCTCACGAGCGATACACTTTTAGAGTTAAACAAAATCCCAAAAAGCATGGTTATTTTGGGTGGTGGCGTCATTGGTACAGAGATGGCAAGCGTATTTTCTGCATTTGGAACGGCTGTCACCATTGTAGAAAGTGCTGACAGATTGCTCCCGACCATGGACAAGGAATTGAGCCAAAGTGTGCAAATGCATTTGAAAAAAAGAGGGGTCACAGTACGCACAAAGTGCACACTCCAAAAAATCACACAAGAAGAAAACACATTGTTCTGTCATCTTTTGGACAACGAAACGCCCATACAAACGGAATATTGCCTCATTTCAGTGGGCAGAAGGCCCAATGTACACAATTTGTTTGCGCCTTCTTTCTCCCTCCAAATGCAGGAAAACCGTATTCAAGTGGATGCGCAGTTTAAAACGAGTGACGACCATATATATGCCATTGGCGATGTGTGCTCTAAAGTGCAATTGGCGCACGTTGCAAGCGCACAAGGCAAGTTTGTGGCAGATACCTTGTCGGGCAAAAAGTCAGACATACAGCTCCACATCATCCCCCTTTGCGTGTACACCTGCCCTGAAATTGCCTCCGTAGGGCTGACAGAGCAAGAAGCAAAAACACAAGATATTCCTGTTTGTGTTTCCAAATTTCTGCTTTCTTCAAACGGCCGTACCCTCATTGAAAAAGGAGACAGGGGCTTTGTTAAAGTGCTGTATCACGAACACACAAAAGCTGTGTTGGGGGCGCAAATACTCTGTTATAGAGCCACGGACATGATTGACGAAATTGCCCTTGCCATTTCCAATCAGCTCACGCTCTCTGACTGTTTAAAAACCATGCGTCCCCACCCAAGCTTTGTAGAGGGCATTATGGAAGCAATTGAAAACGCAGAAGATTTGTCCGTACACGTGCCTCCAAAGAGAAAAATTTAAGCCATTTATGAACAAATTGTAACTTTTAATACATTTTCTTCAAAATGGGTTGCAGTTTCTCTTTTTCTGTGTCATAATATGATGGTCGCGTTTTTTAAACCAAATTATTTGAAAACGCTTTGAAAGGAACGAAACGACATGATGAACCTCAAAAAACTGTTCGCACTGTGCGTTGCCCTCATGATGCTCTTTTCTTTTGCTATGGCTGAAGAACAAGGCACAACAGACGAAACAGCTCCTGTAACGGAAGAAACCACACAAGCCCCTGAAGAAGCAAAACCAGACCTTGTACTTGCCAATTTTAATGGTGTTGACATTTTGCAAAGCGAATGTGAAGCGCTTATTCAGTATTACGCTGAGCAATTTCCTGTAACCTATGCGCAAGCAGCTGAATCTCTTGTAAACACAGAATTGTTTGATCAAAAAGTAAAAGACTTGCAGTTTGACGTGTTCACAGAAGAAGAACTTGCTGAAATAGACACTTTGGCTCAAGCAGAATGGGACAATGCCATCAAATCTTATGTGGATTACTTTTTAACTGAAGACACAGAAGAAGCACGCACGGAAGCTACAAAGCAAGCTGAAGAATACTACGCTTCAAACGGTTTGAGCATGGACTATATCAAAGACAATATGAAGCTCACCAAAAGCTATGAACGCTTGCAAAACTACTTCTTAGGGGATGCAGAAATCACTGATGAAGAAGTGGACGCTGTATACCAAACCATGGTGGAAGAACACAAAGCACAAGTGCAAAATGATGCAACCATCTATGAAATGTACAGCCAATACTATGGCCCCATGTACTATATTCCAGCAGGATATAGAAACGTGTTGCACATTTTATTGTCTGCAACTGAAGAACAAAAAACTGCTTTAGGTGAAGCAGAGCAAACATATGCTCAATTGCATGCAGACTTTGAAAATCAATCTGCACCCAAAACAGAAGAAGGCACAGATGCTGAAAACACCCCCAGCGACACCATGGCGCCTGTAACAGAAGCACAAGTGGAAGAAGCAAAGCTTGCTGTTGAAAAAATCAAGGCTGAAATTGTAGAGTCAAATAAAGCCACCATTGACGAAATCGAACAGAAGCTCGCAAATGGCGAAAGCTTTAAAGATTTAATCCCTGCTTACAGCCAAGACCCTGGCCAAAATGTAAACACAGGGTATAACGTACATGCTTCCAGCATTATGTGGGATCCTGCCTTTGTAGCCGGCACTTTCTCTGACAAAATGCAAAAAGTGGGCGACCACAGCGACCCCGTTGTAGGCTCTTACGGCGTGCACATCATCTATTACAATCAAGATGTGCCTGAAGGTGCATTGCCCATCACAGAAGCAGTAAAAGCTGAAATCAAAAACAGCTTGCTTTCTGAAAAACTCTATCAAGCTCAAAGCAAAGCTGTGGAAGATTGGATCAAGGATTTCACTGTGACTTATAACACAGAAGCCATCAACGAATTGGACGGCGTTGTGTTAGCAAACCCTGCGATCGAAGCACCTGCCACCACAGAAGAACCTGCCAAAGACGCTGAAACCACCACAGAAGAATAATTAAACTGCAAAGAGAAGCCAAACAAAGAGGCTTCTCTTTTTCTTTTCCATCTTATAAAAG
>CAYTPJ010000042.1:0-16637 GCA_964439755.1 uncultured Oscillospiraceae bacterium | reverse complement strand
ATTCTTCCAAAAGTTTAATAAATAATATCCCGCTCTATTTTCCTCACTACATTTTGAAAGGATATGCGCTCATGCAAGAAAAACCAATGCAAAGCAAACGACTCTACGGCTTGGATTTACTCAAAATCTTTTCCATTTTGCTCATCACTGCCATTCATTTCATATGGTATCCCAAAGTATTTAATATTCCTGATATCACGGTTACAAACAGACTGTTTCTCTCCTTCATAGATGCACTCTCAACGTCTGCTATAAATTGTTTTTTTCTAATTACTGGATATTTCCTGTGTGAGAAAAAAACTTTTGTTAAAAACGCCATCTCCTTGTGGGGGAAAACTTATTTTACCTCCCTTGTCGCCATTGTTTTGGGCAGTATCTTTTTTGGTTTACCTTCCTTGTACAACTTGACAATGAGCCTTTTCCCATTGCTTTCAGGACGATACTGGTTTATCATCACATACATGCTTTTGCTTGCGCTCGCCCCTATGCTCAACGCCACCATGCAACGTCTAAACAAAGCAAGCCATCTACGCATTTGCGTTTTTGGTTGCTTCCTTCTCTGTTTTTTATTTATTGCAAACCCAAAAATAGACAGCGCTCTTTATATCGGCAGTGATTGGGGCATTGTAGGTGCCTGTTTCCTCTATTTCTGTGCAGGATATATTAGAAAATATAACCTCCATATGCCCAAATCATGCACCCTATTCATTTCGCTTACCATCACCTGCCTGCTCACAGCCATGCGCTTTTTTGACTTTCAAATGCCTTATGTAAACATCAACATTTCAAACAGCAATTACGCCATATTGCCTTTCATACTGTCCCTTTCCTTTTTTCTCTTTTTCCTTGATGTAAAGGTACGTAAATGCTTTCATAAATTCATCACCACAGCTTCCTCTTGTTCCTTTTTTGTTTACATCCTTCAAGAGCACCATCTTATACGAACAGGGTTTTGGAAATGCATGGATGTGCCACAACATTTATCCTCTAACACTTTGATTTTCCACTTTTTCTTTGCACTTTTTGTGCTGTGGCCCGTCGCCTGGTTGTTAGACACTGTGTATCAAAAATTCATCCACAAACATGTGCTCCACGCCTTCAACAAACTCCAAACACTTCTATCTAACAAATTAAAAAGAAATCACAACGCTTAACAAAACACCACACACACTTCTTTGCCTTGTCGTACAAAAAAACAAGGCGTATTTGTATGCATAAAAATTTTTGATTTTTCCATTTTTAGGTTGACATTGGCATTATAACGATGTATACTATGGGTGATAAACACATGAAAAACCGTATTTTTATTTATCAAAAATAGTCGCCATATTTATTTAAAAGGAGGATTCTTCATGAAAAAAACCACCATCGTCATTCTCTCCATTCTGCTCTCTCTATCCCTCTGCTTTTTGGTGTACACACTGATACAAATGAACAACGTGAAAAAAGCAAACGTAGCATATCAACAGACGATTACAAGCACAAACGCTTCCTTGGAAGAAAAAGAAAAGCTGTGTGCAGAGCAACAAAGCACCATTACAGCTTTAAATGAAGAAATAGCCCTCAAAAATGACACACTATCTCAAAAAGAAATTGCGCTTGTAGAGCTTACAGAGGCGCACACACGCACACAACAAGAAAACACAGATACGCAAAACAACTTGAATACCTGTGAACACAATACAGATGCCTTGGAAGCCTCTATTCAAGAAAAAGATGCGCAGATAACTTCTTTAAACGAGCAGGTTGCCACATTGACCAAAGAAAAAGACGGGCTGAGCGAGCAACTTGCCTCTTTAAAAAACGATAAAACCATGCTCAATGAGCAGGTTGCCACGTTGACTAAGGAAAAAGACGGGCTGAGCGAGCAACTTGCCTCTTTGGAAAACGATAAAACCATGCTTAACGAGCAGGTTGCCACATTGACCAAGGAAAATGCTGCCCTCACAAAGAAAGTATCTTATTTAGATGGCGCACTTACAAGGCTTCAAAGCGCACATTCTGCCCTCATGACGGAAAAAGAAACGCTTGAAAAATCACATAAAGACCTTGAAACTGCGCATCAAGATTTAAACGAAAAACATACCACAGTAAGCAATCAAATATTAGACAAAGAAACGACTATTTCTGTGCTTCAAAACACATTATCCATTTATAAAAAAGATATCGAGCAATACAAAACAGACATACAAAATAAAGACAACGAAATACAAGCTTTAAACACCTCTTTAAAAGAAAAAGAGGACGCTTTGTCTGCCCTCACAAACGAAAAAGAAAGTACGGAAACACAGCTTCATGAAAAAATTTCCGTTTTAGAAAGCTCTTTCAACAGCACAAAAACTGCTTTGACTACTTCTGAAAAATCTTTAGCAGAAGCGACCACGCAAATATCCACTTTAAACAGCACGCTCGCCCAAAAGGAACAAGCACTTGCCACCTTGCAAACGGAAAACAATGACCTTCAAAATAATATCCACGCAGTAAAGGGAGACAACCTTCAAAAAGAGGAGAAAATATCTGCTTTAGAAAAGGAAAAGCAAGCACAAAACACAGAAATACTTGCTCTAACAGACATCGTCAGCCAAAGAGATAAAATGGTCGCTGACCTTGTGCTCCGTTTGGACATCAAAAACCCTCTTTTAAAAGAGCAACAAACAGAATATGATGAAGAAACTGTGTACGGGCAAGCCATGGCGCTCATCAGCAACAGTAAATATAAGGATGCACAAGCTTTGCTTTTGCCTGCTACGGATGAAAAGCTCCTTTCTTTGCTCGCCCTTTGCAACAACCAGTGTTTCTTAATCGACCTGCAAAAAGGGCTGTCCAAGCGTTGGGAAATCTCCCATTTAGACCCTGCACTCATGTCCGAAAAAGAGCACATGTTTCACATGGAAAAGCTGATTTTAAAAGAGTTGGACTTTGTCAGCGTATACCAAACGCTCCCCATCCAAGATGAAACCTTGCGCACTTACGCAGGCATTTACATCAACGCACTCTATAATCAACTGCAAGGCTTATATGAATTTAAGCAGGGCAATCAAGACGCTTACTACCAAAATTGGCAAATCGAAGGCTACAACAGACGCATGGAAACACTCTATCTGCTCCAAAAATCCTACGGTTTGGACTACATCAAAGGGCACGCTCACTTGACAGAGCTTTTAAAAACAGGCGAACTTTTGCACCTGTCCACCCTTGCTTACAACGCCTTGTCTGACCAGCTTTTAAATGCGCCTTTTAGGCTCCAAAATATCAGAGAAAAAACAGCGCACTTTGCTCCCCTCATGTTTACAAACACCTCGGGCATTGTGATAGACGAAATCACATTAAAGCTCCTTGTAAAAAATGCAGACAACCAAACGGTAGACACCATACAGATTGCATATTTTGATGACGTTGCCCCTGGTCAGCTCTTTAGAACGTCTGAAAAATTCCTCCCTTTCCCTCTCACCCACTACGAAATTGAGTGTGCGTACACCTTGTCCTCCTCCTCTTTTAGGGACACATTTTCATTCACCTTGACCCCTTCTGTGCAATTTGACAATGCAGGGCAAATCCTTTTACCTCCTTCTGCACCCCTTCCCTTTGCGCTCACGGATGCACACTTTGGGTTTGAATTAACACGCATTTTGGAAAACGACCTCTATGCCCCCTACCTGCACTTAACTTTTCAAAATCAAAGCAACGCTGCGCAAAAAGAGCTGTTTGTAGAAGCTGTGTTCTACAAAGAAACACCAAACGACATTTGGTCCAAAGAACAATGCTATGTGCTCAATAAAGAAGACAGAGCACTGCTCCCTGCGCAAACTTTGGAAGCTTTCCTCATTTCTTCCATCGGATATGGAGAAAAGATTGCATCTTCTTCCCTCCCCGCCCTTTTTGCAGATATATACGTCAATGGCGAATTTCTATGCACACTGCATCAAGAAAATGTGGAAGCAAACAAATAAGCAAGGCACGCTTGCATTTCAGTGTACCACGCACAACAAACATTCTTTCTATTATATACCATCACCATGCAGTGCATTTATAGACTGCATGGTTTTTTTGCACACAGTTGTATTTTTGTGCCCAATTTCGCAAGGTATAATTTGGTGCACATTCTATCCATTGACGAAAGTGCAGAAAACTTGTATAATATAGGGCATGTGTTTATTTGAAGGAAAGGAGAAGGGGTATGCGCAAACTTTTAGGCTTTTTGTTGCTTGTTTTGCTCATTTGCTTATGTTTAAATGGGCTTGTGGTATCGAACGCTGAAGAAACAGATGTCCCTGCGCCCTTGCTTTCTCATCGTACTTACTTTTTGCCTTTAACTCCTGCTGATTATACACAGAAAACAGAAAACACGCAAACGGAAAACACCAAAATTTCTGTAATTCCTCCTGTATTATCTCCATACAGCGTGCAAATTAGCAAAGATGCGAACGGCACCCCCCTTCAAAACATCACGTATTTTAAAGCCAATTACATGGCATTTCACTTGTCTGACAGTGCAGGATAGCACTTATACATATTGAATATTTAAAATGTATTTTGTCAAAAAAGAAAGGAAGTTTTTCTTATGCCTAACATGAAAAAAACGCATAAGCGTGTGGGCACAAAGGGAAAAGCAGCCATCACCCTGTGTGTGTTGCTCGTTCTCACTGTGCTTGTGTCCATATTGTCCGTCACTGGTATGAAATTGGACAGCCAAGGTTTACACCGTCTTCTCCCCTGGGTACCTACCAACGCCGAAAATTGGCCTGATAGCATTGCACTCGGCCTTGACCTTCGTGGTGGTGTGTATGTAGAATACCAAGCCACTCGCCCTGCTGACACAGATGACCAAGTGTTTGCCAACTTGATTGAAAACACTATGAACGTCATTCGTACTCGTTTAACAGATCAGAATTACCCAGAAGCTACTGTGACCCAGTTGGGCGCAGACGGCATCCGTGTTGAAATTCCTGACGTTACAGACCCAAATGCTGTGCTCGACTTGATCGGCACACCTGCTGAACTTGAATTCAAGTCCCCAGAAGGCGAAGTGTTCATGACAGGGAAACACGTGAAAACTGCTTTCCCCACCGTGCAAAACGATGGCAAAACCATCAGCAATGACTATGTGGTTGCTTTTGAATTAAACGAAGAAGGCAAAAAACTGTTTGCAGACATGACCACCAAGTCCATTGGCAAAGAAATTGCTATTTTCTTAGATGGCAAAGAAATCATGTCGCCCACTGTAAACTCTGCCATCACAGGTGGTAGTGGCATCATCGAAGGTGGATTTGATGCAGAAGGCGCACGTGCTTTCGCCATCCAAATTCAGTCTGGTGCATTGCCCCTTACCTTGACCCAACAAAAGGTGGACACCATTTCTGCCACCTTGGGTGTAGATGCGCTTCAAACCTCCATCATGGCAGCAGGCATTGGCATTTTGCTCGTTATGCTCATCATGATCAACCGTTATCGCATGAGTGGCGTTGTTGCCTCTTGGGCACTCGTGCTCTACATTGTTATCTTGTTCTTCTTCATTGCTATTTTACCTGGCATTCAGCTCACATTGCCTGGCATCGCAGGTGTTGTGTTGGGTATTGGTATGGCTGTGGACGCAAACGTGGTTATCTTTGAACGTTTCACAGAAGAACTTAAAAAGGGTCGCCCTGCCAAAGTGGCTGCACGTGCTGGCTTTAAGAACGCTATTTCTGCTATCTTAGATGCCAACGTGACCACCTTCATCGCTGCCCTCGTGCTCATGATGTTTGGTACAGGCTCTGTGCGTGGCTTTGCAAACACACTCGCTCTGTCCGTTGTCATCAGCTTGCTCTCTGCCGTTGTGGTCACCCGTGTGTTGCTTTTAAACACCATCGATTTGTTTGAAAAACCTTCCCTTTTCACATCCAAAAAGCTTAATAAAAAGGAGGCGCAGTCCTTATGAAAATTCAAAACCGCGCCAAAATCTGCCTCATCGTTTCAGTAAGCCTCATGGTGCTTGCCCTCATCCTCTCTGTATTTGGCTTGGGCGTCAACATGGGTATTGACTTTGCAGGTGGTTTGAGCATCAAATATCAAATGGGTTCTGCCTTTGAAAACAGTGACATCGAAACTGCGCTCAAAAATGCAGGCATTGGCGAATACCAAATCGCAAAAGCAGGCGCTGAAAAGAGCGAATTACAACTGAGAATTAAAGACATTGGTGAAGCAGGCGTTGAAGAACTGCGTACTTCCCTTGAAACTGAACTCATTGTAAAATACCCCGAAATGAAAATCCATGATGCCACCGTATCTTACGTGGGTGGTGTTGCCAGCGGCACATTGCTTGCAAACGCTGTTTGGTCCGTGGTCATCGCTTCCTTGCTCATGCTCGTATACATCGGCATCCGCTTTGACTTCCCCATGGGTGTTGCAGCTGTGATTGGGCTTACACATGACGTTTTAATCATGCTCAGCTTTATGGTGTTCGCACGTTCCTTTGTGCAAATGAACTCCACATTTATCGCTGCCATGTTGACCATCGTGGGTTACTCCATCAACAACACCATCATCATCTTTGACCGTATTCGTGAAAACATGCGTAAAAATACGTATGCAACACTCGAACGCAAAGAAGTTGTGTCCATCTCCATTAAGGAATCTTTGGGCCGTACCATCAACACAACCTTGACCACCCTTTGCACCATCTTAGCCCTCTACATTTTGGGCGTAGACAGCATCAAAGAATTTGCCCTCCCCATCATCGTGGGTATTTTGGCAGGTGCTTACAGTGCAAACCTCATCAACGGTTATGTATGGGCAGCGTTCTCTGACTTTATCGCTTCTCATAGCAAAAAAAAGCCTGCTAAAAAAGCAGCAACCTCTAAGTAATTCAAAAACAGCAGAGGGGCGAACAACGGAAAGAAATTTTCGTTCGCCCCTTTTTGCTTTTTTTACAATCGTAGTATTTTTGTCTGTTTTTTGTAGAACACATTAAAAAAAGAAAGGAAGTGTGCTATGGATATTTACAAAAAAAGGGCGCAGTCCAAAGGCAACTTTGCGCATTTGCCCCCTTATATGAACGACATTCTGTCTGCAAGAAATATTACAACAGATGAGCAGTTAAAGCAGTTTTTACATCCAAATTTGCAAGATTTACATAGCCCCTTTCTTTTCCCCGACATGGAAAAGGCTGTTCAAATCATAAAAAAAGCGGCGCATGAAAAACAGAGCGTCACTGTGTATGGGGATTATGATGTAGACGGCATTTGTGCCTCCACCGTACTCTACGAAGCCTTGTCTGCCCTTTCAATGGATGTTTCTTTGTACATCCCCAATCGCCACGATGAAGGGTACGGCTTAAATGAAAAAGCTGTTCGAGAGATTGCAAAGGCCTGCTCTCTTTTAATCACAGTGGACTGTGGCATTACAAGCGTAAAAGAAGTAAAGATTGCAAAAGAGCTTGGTATGACCGTGATTATTACAGATCACCACACCTTGCCAGACAAACTCCCCCAAGCAGATGCCCTCTTAAACCCTTTAATAGAAGGCTATCCCTTCCCCTCTTTATGTGGCACTGGCGTTGCTTTAAAATTATTTGAAGCACTGCACTCTAAACAAAAATCCAAAGAAGTATACGACCTTGTCGCCATTGCAACCATTGCCGACATGGTGCCTTTACTGAATGAAAATAGAATTTTAGTACACTACGGTTTGCAAGTACTTTCCCAAACAAAAAGGAAGGGCTTGCTTGCGCTCATGCGTATTGCCAATGTACAGCCTCCTTTGCAAAGCCAAGACGTTGCCTTTATGCTCGCCCCTCGCTTAAACGCTTGTGGACGCATGAAAAGTGCACTTTTAGCCCTCGAGTTGCTGTGTGAAACAGACCTCCAAAAGGTGGACGAAAAGGCTGTTGAATTAGAAAACTTAAATCAAGAAAGAAAAGCGCTCTCTAAGCGCATTGAAAAAGATATAGAAGAAAAAGTAAAGCAAGAAAGCTTGGTGAACAAATACACCATTGTGCAGGCAGACGACTCTTTTGACATGGGTGTGGTGGGGCTTGCAGCAGGCAGAGTGGCTGAAAAGTACGGCTACCCCACTGTTGTGCTCTCTTTAATGGAGGATTTTGCCGTAGGCAGTGCACGCAGTGCAGGCGATGTGGACATTTATGCAGCTTTAAAAACGTGCCAACACTTATTTTTACGCTTTGGGGGGCACAAAAAAGCGGCGGGGCTTACAATATTGCAAAAAGACATTCCTCTTTTTAAACAACTTTTTGACCAAGCTGTTCAAGAACAGGTGCAAGGCAAAACGCTGTACCCCATCAAAGAATACGATGCTTTGCTCCCCCTTTCCATGGTGAATAAAGAAACATACGATACTTTGCAATTATTAGAGCCTTGTGGGATGGGCAACCCTTCCCCTGTGTTTTTGCTCAAGGGCGCAGAGCCTCTACTCTCTAAACAAGTGGGGGCAAACAACGCACATTTAAAGCTCACTTTGAGGCAAAATGAAGAAACAAGAGAGGGCATTGCTTTTTTTATGGGCGATCAAAAAGAGGCGCTCACTCAGCGCATAGATGCCCTGTTTACCCTCTCTAAAAACGTGTTCAATGGCAAAACCTCTTATCAACTCATGGTCAGAAGTTTGAAAAATCATCCACTTTTTGCCATTTCAGATAAAAAAACAGAAGAAATGTGCTTTTTGCAGGATTTTTGCACTCTTTTAAAGAATAATATACAATTCCCCCTGCGTCTGCTCAACGAAAATCAATTGCACCAGTTGATAGAGAAAGAGAAGAATGTGTTGCTCCTTGCACGCACAAAGGAGAGTGTGCGCCAAATGGCAACCATGTATGGTGCGCTCGACTACTATGTGGGCGAAGTATCAGACCCTCGTGCGTACAGCGCCATTGCGTGTAACACCACTTTTGACACTTTGCACGCACCTTATCAGCATGTTGTGCTCGTGGACGGGCAAATGACAAAGAGCGAAGGGGATAAGATCACCAAAATTTTCCCCAATGCATATGTTTATGCGTTTCCTGCCTCTCACGCTTTGCGTATGTTGTATGCCGAAGTCACCCCCACTTTGGAGGAATTAAGGACTGTGTACAAATGTATCAAAACAGCATTTTCACCTTCCTTTTTAACTCTCCTTCAAAGCACGCATTTAAACGATGCAAAGCTCACAGCTGCTCTTCAGATTTTAGATGAAATCGAGTTGATTCAATTGCAGAGTTCTCCCTTTTTTGTTTCGCTTTTACCCTTTAAAAAAGCAGACCCCATGAGAAGTACATTTTATGTTGCCCTATTAAACGGAAAGGAGGCATGTTGTTAAATGGCATATTCAGCGTATGAAAGCTTAACGATCGAAGAAATTTTGGAGCGTGTGCACAGAGCATACGGCCAAGAAGGAGCTGACTTGGTCAACCGTGCCTATCAGTTTTCCTTAAAGGCACACGAAGGTCAAAAGAGAAAAAGTGGGGAGCCGTACATCGTGCACCCTCTATATGTGGCAAGCATATTGACAGAAATTATGATTGACCCACCCACCATCGCTGCAAGCTTTTTACATGATACGGTGGAAGATTGCGAGCGCATTTCTTTGCAAAATATCGAAACAGAGTTTGGCGAAGAAATCAAAAACCTTGTGGACGGCGTCACAAAGTTGGGTCGTTTAGAGTTTGCTGACAGGGAAGAACAGCAAGCAGAGTCCTTGCGCAAAATGATACTGGCGATGAGCAAAGACATCCGTGTAGTGCTCATTAAATTGGCAGACAGATTGCACAACATGCTCACCTTGCGCTTTAAGCCCCCTGAAAGGCAAGTGGCGATTGCAAGAGAAACACTGGACATTTATGCCCCTCTGGCACACAGACTGGGCGTGTACGCCATCAAGCAAGAGTTGGAAGATCTGTCCTTACGGTTCATTGACCCCGAAGGGTACCAAGAAGTGGCACGCAAAGTGGGTATGAAGCGCAAAGAAAGAGAAGAAAACATTGAAAATGTGATTGAATGCTTGTCGCAAAAATTAAAAGAAGCAAACATTCACTTTGACATTGACGGGCGCCCCAAACACTTATACTCCATTTATAATAAAATGGTCATTCACAACAAGCCTTTTGAACAGATTTATGACTTGATTGCCATCCGTGTCATTGTGGACACCGTGCCCGACTGTTACACCGTTTTGGGCATTGCACACACCCTGTGGAATCAGGTGCCCGGTCGCTTTAAAGACTATATTTCTGTACCCAAAGCCAACATGTATCAATCCTTACACACCACGGTTATTGGGGGCAGAAGCATCCCTTTCCCCTTTGAAATTCAGATTAGAACGTGGGAAATGCACCGTGTGGCTGAATACGGCATTGCAGCGCACTGGCGGTATAAAGAAGGGGGCAAAGATGGCACTCTGGATGAAAAGCTCTATTGGTTGCGCCAAATTTTGGATTGGCAGAGTGAAACAAGAGATAGTCATGAGTTCATCGACTCTTTAAAAACAGACCTTTTTTCAGAAGAAGTATTTCTCTTTACACCAAAGGGGGATATCATCAGTATGCAAAGAGGGTCCACACCGTTGGACTTTGCCTATCGCATTCACTCGCACATTGGCAATCAGTGTGTGGGCGCAAAAATCAATGGCAAAATGGTGCCTTTGGAAACAGAGCTTAAAACAGGGGATCGAGTGGACATTTTAACGTCTTCCTCCTCTAAAGGGCCGAGTATGGACTGGTTAAAGCTCGTTAAAACACAGCAAGCCAAAGCCAAAATTCGCCAATTCTTTAAGCGTGAATTGCGTGGTGAAAACGTCACTCGTGGCCGTGACATGTTGGAGCACGAAGCCAAGAGAAGGGGTGTAAAATTAGGCGATTACACCAAGCCAGAATATTATGAACCCATGCTCAAAAAATACATGTTCCAAGAATTGGACGACTTGTATGGCGCCATTGGATATGGTGGTGTCGCCTCTGTGTACGTGCTCGCTCGTCTAATGGACGAAAAAGCCAAGCACGATGAACCCGTTAAAAAAGTACCTGTTTATGAAACGCTCCCTCCCAAGGAAACACAGCGTACTGGCAAGCCTACGCACGGCATTTATGTAGACGGCAACCCCGACATGCTCGTGCGTTTTGCGCAGTGTTGTAGCCCTGTTCCAGGGGATGATATTGTAGGCTATGTCACAAGAGGGCGTGGCGTTACTGTGCATAAAGCAGACTGTGTAAATGCTGTGAGCAAAGAGGCAGAACGTCAAATATCCGTCACTTGGGCAGATGAAGATGTGGGCGAATTTAACGCCTCCATACAAATCATTTGTTACGACCATCCCAGCCTTTTGGGGGAAATCACTGTGTTTGTGGATGATATGAAAATCCCTATCACAGCCGTTGCTGTGCGCATCAATAAAAACAAAACGTGCTCTATTTCTATGACCATCAAGGTGCAAAGCAGGTTGCAGTTAGACAATGCCATCAAGCGCCTCAAAAAACGGTCAGACGTTGTCGAAGCATACAGAAGTACAAATTAAGGAGAATTATATGCGAGCTGTTATTCAACGAGTAAAGCAAGCGTCCGTGTCCGTAAATGGCGCAATCACAGGGCAAATAGGCGCAGGGCTTTTGGCGCTCATAGGCGTGCAAAAAGGGGACACACAAAAAGATGCCCAATACATTGCAGACAAAATTAGGAAATTGCGTATCTTTGAAGATGCTGATGAAAAGATGAACTTGAGCATTGAGCAAACTTCAAAATGTGTGCTCGCTGTCAGCCAATTCACCCTTTTAGGGGATGTAAGAGGGCAAAACAGACCAGGGTTTACACAAGCCGAATTGCCCGAAGAAGCCAACGTGCTGTACGAACAAACGGTAGAATACATGAGAAATGCAGGGCTTACCGTGCAAACAGGGGTGTTTCGGACGCACATGGAAGTGTCTTTAATCAATGACGGCCCTGTCACCATTTTAATCGACTCTAAAAAGGATTTTTAAACAAGAAAGGGTATTGTAATGAACAGAACTTTAAATCAACCCACACAGTCCTCTCGCCCCTATTGGCGCACAGCCATGCTCGCATTCCTTGCTTTTTTCGTGATGTACGCTGTGTTTTGTGGCATCAAAGGGAGTATGAATTTATACCCCAACTTTTCTACCGATGTGCTGATTGCGCTCTTTTCTGCCTTTTGTTTGATGAGCATCACCTGGTGGCTCGCTGCCCTCATCATTTGGAGCTTTAAGTATAAAAAACACATTGCCATTAAAATTCTATCCGTTGTATTTGCAGTCATTTCTATTTTCACTACTGCCTCTATGGGTACATTTTTAATGTCTTTAAATTTATCCTCTGACACGGGCAACAAAAGTCATTATCTCGTGGTGGATAAACAAGTGACCCTCCCTGAAAAAGCCTTAGAGCTTTTCCCAAAAACCATTCCACAAGATGCAAAAGAAGTGCAATATCATTACTCCTATTGCTCCAACATCCCTACTTTTTTAATGGTGCAAGGGCAGTGGACATTAGAAGAAAATGCGTATAATGAAGAAGTGACACGTATCAAAAGCCTACTTTCAAACGCTGAAGTACTCACAGATGAACAAGGCACAATAACAGAAGCGCAGGGCGAAGTGGTCAAAGATAGTGGCATTATTTTGCACGAAAAGGGAGGCTTATACTTCTATTATAATGATGAAATGCACATGGTGCGTTACATGTATAGCCCCTTGGATGAAGAAAAGCAGGCGCAACAATGAGTATACACATTCACACGCTCACAGTAGGTGACTTAGAAGAAAATTGCTATGTTGTACACAAAGAAGGGCAAACAGAGGCACTCATCATAGACCCGGGCGCAAATGAAGAAAAACTCCTTGCCTTTTTATCTAAAAACAACCTTTCCCCTGTTGCTGTGCTCTTAACGCATGGGCATTTTGACCATACAGGCGCTCTGAACGTTTTTTCCAATTTGCCCATTTATATTGGGCAAGAGGACAATGAACTGCTCTTAGACAATGAAAAAAGCGCAGGCACCTCTTTTGGAGATACAAAAACACGCCCTTCTGCTACACATTTTTTAACGGAAAACTGCACTTTTTCATGCGCTGATATGTCTGTCCATGCCCTTCATACGCCTGGCCACACAAAGGGTGGATTTTGCTACATCATAGAAGACGAAGTGTTGCTCACAGGTGACACACTCTTTCAAAGTGGCTATGGCAGAACGGATTTATACGGTGGCAATATGAAAATGCTTATGACCTCTTTGCGCACATTGCTCCGTTTGGAAAAGGACTATCCTTTTTACCCAGGGCACGGCGCACCCTCCTCTATTTTTACTGTACGAGGCAAAAAATGAACATCTATTTAAACACAGTAACGCCCCAGTTTACAAACGATATTTTAGACATTGTGCGTGTGTTTTTTGGGGCAGTGCTCTTGGTACAGGAAGAAAGCGCAAGCGACTTGCGCATTTTGCACACAGAAAAAGAAACATTAGAGGGCGTATACTTTACGCTCTCTTTGTCCCCTCCTTATGCCTGCGCTCAAACACAAAAATACACCCCTGTACAAGACCCTTTGTTGGATAAACGATATAAAAAGCGTGCAATCAAGTTGATGTTGTACACCTTGCTTCAAAATGCTACGCATAAATCCCCACCTTGGGGGGCTGTGACAGGTATTCGCCCCACTCGCCTTTTGTATATGGAAATGGCAGAGGGTAAAAGCTTGGAAGAAGCAGGCGAACATGTGAAAAACACCTTCTTTATGCAGGAAGAAAAACTCGACCTTTTAAAAGAAGTGGTGACTTTTCAAAGCACTTTGCCCCCTGTTCAAAAACATTCTGTGGACATCTATGTGGGCATACCCTTTTGCGTATCTCGCTGTGCATACTGCTCTTTTTTGAGTGGAGAAATAGGAGATGGCAAAGAAGTTGCTCCGTATTTAAAAGCATTGCTCTATGAAATAGCGTGTGTAAAAAAGCTTTTAAAAGAAAAAAACCTTGCTGTGTCCTCCGTGTACGTAGGGGGAGGCACGCCCACTTCGATTGACCAAGAGGTGCTCTCTGTGCTCTTAACTGCCCTTGCGCCCCTTGCACAAAATGTGGAGTTTACTGTGGAAGCAGGGCGCCCTGACACCATCACGGAAGGCAAACTCCTTGCAATTAAAAACAGTGGGGCTACACGCATTTCCATCAATCCTCAAACGATGCATGACCAGACACTTCAGCTCGTGCACCGTTTGCACACCAAAAAGCAAACGGAAGACGCTTTTGCGTTGGCTCGTAAAATCGGCTTTACAAACATCAATATGGACTTGATTGCAGGCCTGCCCAACGAAAACGAAAGCATGTTTTTTCAAACGCTCGAATGGATCAAACAGTTTGACCCCGAAAGCCTCACCGTGCACTCCCTCGCTTTAAAACATTCCAGTACATTGAGCCAAACACATTTTACTTTGCCCGATGGTCAAATGGTGTCCAAAATGTTGTCCTTAGGGGAACAGTATGCGCATCAAATGGGCATGAAAGCGTATTATCTCTATCGTCAAAAATACATGGCAGGTAACCTTGAAAACGTGGGTTATGCAAAGAAAGATTGCGCTTGCTTGTACAACGTGCACATGATGGAAGAAATAAGCTCTGTGCTCGCTTTGGGTGCAGGAGGGATTAGCAAACGCATTTTAAACAACCAAGGCAAAATAAAGCGTGCGCCCAACGTTTCAGACGTCAAAACGTACATAGAGCGTATAGATGACATGATAGACAGGAAAAGAGAGCTTTTTGAGCACGTATAACCTTGTTTATATAAAAAAAGTAAAACATCTACTTCATATTTTTGTATAATAAAAAACGCACCCAATCGGATGCGCTTTTTTATTGCATGTAAAATTATTCTACGTCTACAAAACCTTCACTGGACATGATGGAAGAAACCATGATTTGGCTCAAAGGGCCAAATGCTGGATCTGTGATAGGTGCAAAGTTGAAAACGATTTGGTTGCCGTCTTCTGTTAAGAACACAACGCCTCCAAGACCTTGTTCAGCCGCTACGTAGCTTACGCAGGGAAGGTCGTTGATAACAGCTTTAGTGGCTTGAAGGCCATTTGCAACATACATAGCAACCAAAGCATCTAAATCAGCAATTTGTGCGCCATTTGCATCTACAGCTTTTGCATAACCGATGGAAAGCTGTTGTGTTTTATCAGCGTTTGCGTACAATTCATAGCCACCCTGTTGTTTTTGTTCTTCTGTCAAATCAAGGAATTCCATAGAATTAGGAACGAACACTGCAAGGCCAAATTCGTCAAATACAACAAATCCACCCTCGATGTTTTCAGTTTCTTTGACATCATAGGTCAATGTGAGTGTTTCTTCTGCAAATGCAAAAGACAGGGAGAGTACCATAAGAGTTGCCATCAAGAGTGCTACGATTTTTTTCATAAAAATCATCCTTTCTTATACAGCGATTTGCCTAAATCACGCTGTTACTATCCATATCATACCATTGTTTCCTGTACTTGTCAATACAATTATTAAAGCAATGCCCGTTGTGCTTGTTATTGTTACATTTCCATCATTTTACATTTATTTTATATTTTTGTATATGAAAAAAACGCACCCAATCGGATGCGCTTTTTTTTTGCATGTAAAAATTATTCTACGTCTTCAAAACCTTCGCTGGACATGATGGAAGAAACCATGATTTCGCTCAAAGGGCCAAATTCTGGGTCTGTGATGGGGGCAAAGTTGAAAGCGATTTGGTTGCCTGCTTCTGTTAAGAACACAACGCCTGCAAGGCCTTGTGCTTCTACTACGTAGCTTACGCAAGGAAGGTCGTTGATGATCGTTTTCACAGCTGGAATACCACTTGCTACATACATAGCAACCAAAGCATCTAAATCAGCAATTTGTGCGCCATTTGCATCTACAGCTTTTGCATAACCGATGGAAAGCTGTTGTGTTTTATCAGCGTTTGCGTACAATTCATAGCCACCCTGTTGTTTTTGTTCTTCTGTCAAATCAAGGAATTCCATAGAATTAGGAACGAACACTGCAAGGCCAAATTCGTCAAATACAACAAATCCACCCTCGATGTTTTCAGTTTCTTTGACATCATAGGTCAATGTGAGTGTTTCTTCTGCAAATGCAAAAGACAGGGAGAGTACCATAAGAGTTGCCATCAAGAGTGCTACGATTTTTTTCATAAAAATCATCCTTTCTTATACAGCGATTTGCCTAAATCACGCTGTTACTATCCATATCATACCATTGTTTCCTGTACTTGTCAATACAATTATTAAAGCAATGCCCGTTGTGCTTGTTATTGTTACATTTCCATCATTTTACATTTATTTTATATTTTTGTATATGAAAAAAACGCACCCAATCGGATGCGCTTTTTTATTGCATGTAAAATTATTCTACGTCTACAAAACCTTCACTGGACATGATGGAAGAAACCATGATTTGGCTCAAAGGGCCAAATGCTGGATCTGTGATAGGTGCAAAGTTGAAAACGATTTGGTTGCCGTCTTCTGTTAAGAACACAACGCCTCCAAGACCTTGTTCAGCCGCTACGTAGCTTACGCAGGGAAGGTCGTTGATAACAGCTTTAGTGGCTTGAAGGCCATTTGCAACATACATAGCAACCAAAGCATCTAAATCAGCAATTTGTGCGCCATTTGCATCTA
>CAYTPJ010000041.1:0-17030 GCA_964439755.1 uncultured Oscillospiraceae bacterium | reverse complement strand
GGCATACACCTTGTGTCGGGGGCTACGAGCCAATGGCAGAAGACAAAGAGCGATGCCAAAGGGGCGATTGCGTCCATTCCGAGGGATAAATTATGTCTTGTGTTTAGGCAGAGAGAGGGGCGAATGCAACACGTGGGGTTGCACCTTGGGGATGGGACAGTGGTGCACGCAAGGGGGCACGCTTACGGTGTTGTGCGTGAAAACTTCTCTTTGTCCTCTTGGACACATTACCTTGTGCCGAGTGGATTATACAGTGAGTTGGAAGGGGTGAAACAAATGCAAACGGTGCGTACAGGGTCGAGGGGTGAAACAGTTGAGGTGCTTCAAGAAATGCTCAACACTTTGGGCTTTGCTCTGACAGTGGACGGTATATTCGGCAGGAACACTTGGGAAAGGGTGGTTGCTTTCCAAAAGATGAAGGGGCTTAAAACAGATGGCATTGTGGGTGCGATGACGTGGGAAAGCTTATCGAAGGCTGTGAAAGACAAAGAGGAAGGGGGCGAAGAGGATGACCATGTAGAGGAAGCTTTGGAGATTGAGGAAATCAAAAAGGCTTTACAAAGTGTGCAAAGGGTTGTACAGGAGAGTTTGGACAAAATACAAAGATTGGAGAAGAAATTAAATGGAACAAGTGTGGGATAAAATTATCAAGGTACTATCTGCTGTGGGTTGTGCCATTGCAGGGATATTTGGAGAGTGGAACATGATACTGACTGTGCTGTGTGTGGTGATGGTGATTGACTATGTGTCGGGCGTGATGGTGGCTATCGCCAACAAGAGCAGAAAGAGCGACAACGGTGGGTTGTCGAGCAAAGCAGGATTTATTGGCATTTTAAAAAAAGGCATGATACTGCTTGTGGTGCTCCTTGCGACACTATTGGACAAGGCACTGGGCACAGACCAATTTGTGTTTCAGCTTGCGTGTGCAGGGTTTTATATTGCGAACGAGGGCTTGAGCGTGCTTGAGAATGCTGTGGTGCTGGGGCTTCCTGTGCCCGATAAGTTGAAAGATGTGTTGGAAGAAATGAAGAACGAAAAGAAAGAGCCTAATGAAGTAAAAACAAAATAGATATATCATTCAATAGATATACAAAAACAGGTCATCTCTTTCATAATGATTGAAAGAAATGACCTGCCTTTTTTTATTGTTTAAAAATAATTACTTTACGCTTAAAGCATATTGTGCAGCGCTTTGACCAGCAATTTTGCCCCACACAACGCATGTGGTGTTTGCAAGGCCACCGATGTTTGCGCTACCACCTAAGTTTGCGCCACCCACCAATTCGCCTGCTTGATACAAGCCTACGATTTTTTGACCTTCTGCATTGAGCACTTGGGCATCTGTGTCCATCACAGGGCCACCCTTTGTGAGCATAACGTAGGGGCAGGTTTTCACTAGGTAGAACTTGCCGTCTTGAATTTTGCTCATGGTGCTTACATCACGGCCAAAAGCTTTGTCTTCACCAGCATCAATGCTTGCATTTACAGACACAACGGTGTCCAAAAGGCCTTGTGCATCTACGCCAGCTTTTTGAGCCACTTCTTCTAAGGTGTCACCAGCAAACACTGTTTCGCCTTTTTCGAGAAGTTCGTTAAAGTATACCCAGTTTTCATCGGGCTTACCAGAGAAACCACCACCAACGCTCAAAAGGGGCTTTTCAGCGCTGTTTTTGATATCGTCTGTTAAGAGAATGTACACGAGGTTTTGGGGAGCGTTTGCATAAGCAGCTTTTCTTTCGCTGTCTAAGCTAGCATATTCTTTCACAATGCGCTTGCCTGTGTTGTCTACCCAGATAACACCAGGATATTCCGTTACTTTGGCTGTGCAAGCAACGTCAAAACCACCCACTGGCACACCACCTGGATATGCAGGGAGGTAATCCATGTTGTTGAATGCAGCACCTGCTTTTTCAGCAAAGCGCAAGCCATCGCCTGTTACAAAAGAGGGGGACATGGTGAGCACGTTTGCAAAGTTATATTTATGGAGCATTTCTTCGCTGTGGCCGTAACCACCTGTTGCCAAGATGGTAGCAGGCGCACGATATTCTGCACCATTTGTCAACACAACGCCTTTTACAGCGCCATCTTCCAAGATGATGTCTTTCACTTCTGTTTCCAAAAGCAAGGAAATGTTGCCAAGCTTTACTTGTTCGTGAATGAGGGGCTCAACGAGTGCAACCATGGCTTTACCACCACCCGTTACACGGTATTCACGAGGCACGTTGAAAGCATCATAAGAGGAAGACATTTTTGGTTGTCTGTCGCCAAAATCTGCACCCAAAGAATCGAGCCAGTCAATGGCAGCAGCAGCATTCTCTGTGTGCTTTTTGGTGAGGGCTTCAATGTTGGTGCCACCACCCATGCGAAGGATGTCTGCTGCAAAGTTTTCAGGGCTGTCTTCAACGCCAGCATCTTTTTGCATTTTTGCACCAGCAGCACTTGTGGTGCCACCTGCAAAACGGATAGAGCCACCCATTTGAGTGTTCCTGTCAATCAAATATACTTTTGCACCGTTGACAGCTGCTTCAAGAGCAGCATTCATGCCGGCAAAACCTGCACCAACAACGATGACATCAGGGTTTTCAAAAGTGGGCTTTACAGCTTCTTTTTGAGCTTCTTCTACTACTTTGGCAGTCAAGGTGATGCCTGCTGTTTCCAAAGCGCTTTTTGCAGCCAACATCATAGCGTTGGAAGTCACGGTTGCAGAAGCAATGGCGTCCACTTCTACGGCGTTTTGAGCCACCATTTTTTCGGGGAGTTGTTCGAGTGCCATGGTGCCAATGCCTTGAGTTTCGTTGGCGCCTTCAGCTTTTACAGCTGTTAATTCGCCATTTTCAATGGTCAATGTAACGGATACATCGCCTCCAAAGCCTTTGGCTGTGCCAGTGTAGTCTTCAGCTGTTGCAAAACTACAAAGAGATAAGATGAGTGTGAGTGCCAAGAAAAGTGAAAGTGTCTTTTTCATTTGTTTCCCTTTCTTTTCAATTGATATTTCGTTACCGATATGGCAACATAGATAGTATAAGCCCTAAAGGTATATGCGAGTCAAGCACAAAATTTTATTTTTTTAAAGGCATATAAAGCTCTGCAATTGTCATGTCTTGCCCATTGTTTTGTGCATTCCAAAAAGGCATACAAAAAATGGGAGCAGAAAAGGAGTAGCCTTGTTGTACCCCTTCTTTTATTTTTTCATCGATTGCCTGTTGCTCTGTGATGTCGTTTTCCTTGTACTTGATCAATTGGCGCAAAGCAGGTGTTTTATCAAACGTGGTTAAAGGTGTATCTTTGTCTAATTTTAAAAATTTAATGTGCTTTTTTTCTGCTACAAAGCCCCATGAGATGCTATCTGTGATGCTATGTTCGTCATTTATGTAATACAAGTTTACCCATTGCACAAGGGGCATATGCTGTGTCCATTCGCCCAGTAAGGCACGCAAAGTAGAAGTTTTTGTTTGGCTATCTTTAAATAAAAATTGCTTTCCATATAGAGCAGGGAGAAGTACTTCTTCTTTTTCTCCAAAGTGCGAAAGTTTATCATGCACTTTTTTCAATCTTTCTGCGATCAATGTGTTGCGTTTGGCTTCATACAAAAGCACATCTTGCTGTGCACACAGTTTTTCTTTCATTTTATCCATATCTGTGAGCGCAAGAAGCTCTGTCGTTTGTTTTACAGTAAAGCCACAATTTCTATACTTTTTCATGCTCATCAAAAGGTCGATACGGTTGGAGGAATAAATGCGTTGGTCGTTTGAAGATGATTTTTCCGTAGTAATGCCGTATTTTTCATAAAATCGGAGCGTTTGGGGGGTAATGCCAAGCATTTTTGCTACTTCACTAATTTTATAAGCCATATTATACTGTGTATGACATTTTTGAGTCATGCACCTTTCATAAGATTTGAACACCTATTTTATCATACCACATAAAGCAATATTTTCATCCTATTTTTTTAAAAAAATAGAAGAAATGAAGAAATATAAAAAAATATTTGTAAAATTTACATATTTATTTGAAAAAAAGGTGCTCTTTACTTGACTTTTTTACGCTTTTCCCGTACAATACATATGTATGATTTCGCTTTTTAGGTGCGTTGGGTGCTCAAATAACAAAGCGCACTGTTTGGAAGGAGGGGAAGGCATGAAGACTGCCTTTAGATTGACCTTATTGCGTGCCCTTTTGGTGATGTGTGTGGTGACACTTTTAGTGGGTGTTTCTGCTCTTTCTTTTGCTGAAGGGAAAATTGAAGTAACTGTGTCTATGGATCAAAAAACGATCAGTGCACCTGGCAATGTGCCTGTGTCTGTTCGTGTTTCTAACGTTTCAGGCGCAAATATGAAAGACGGTGTAACGCTGTATGACCCGAATGGGAAACTTGTTTCTGTGTTTGGAGAGGGTGGCACAGCTGTTCTTAAAAAAGATGAGTATAAATCTGTTAAGATGGATTTATCTGTAACAGAAGAAATGCTCACAAAAGGTGAGATTGTTTATGTTGCAAAATATGCAGACCAAGAAGTAAAAGGTACTGCAAAATTTACTTACGAAAAAAAGGAAGGCGCGCTTCAAGTTACAAGAACATTTAATCCCGAAGTGGTGCGTCCTAAAGGCAATGTGTCTGTGACCTATGAATTATATAACGCAGGCAATGTGGATTTGACCACCATTAAAGTTTCTGAAAAAATAAGCAGTTCCCCTCAAAGCATTTCTTCCCTTAAAGTGGGTGAAAAAAAATCTATTGTGTTTAAAACAAAGATGGGCACAAAGGATTTAATTAGTAGCTCTACCATTACTTATAAGGAAAAGGGCAACACCAAGCTTCAAACTTTAAAACAGGGGGAATTGATTATCCCTGTTGCCGTTAAGGGGCTTAATGTGACGTTGTCTTCTGATAAACAAGCAGTAGACATCGGAGACACTGTCAAGCTGATTTTAAACATCGAAAATAAAGGCAACATCACATATAAAGATGTAAGCGCCACAGATGCGAAATTCGGAGAAATTTTTACAGGGCTTACCATCCCTGCAAACACCACTTTTACAGAAGAAAAAGAAGTGACCATTAAAGAGCCTACAAGGTTTAAGCTCACATTAAAGCTCAATGACAATACAGGCGTTGCGAACACACTCACCGTCAATGAACTGCCTGTGAGTGCCTTTGACCCTACCAAGGAATTAAAGATTACTTTGCTTTTAACAAGCGATGTGGAACAGATTGAAACAATGCCTCAAAACGTTGTAATGACTGTGACTGTTACAAACAACAGCAACATCGATGCAAAAAACATTTTGGTAAAGCATGGTGCAACTGAAATTTATACCATTAAGGAATTAAAAGCAGGCGCAAGCGTGGATATTAAGTGTGAATATGCTCTATCTCAAGCTGGTCAATTCCGTTTTACAGCAACAGCAAAAGACACGATTGGAAACACAGTGACTTTTGAATCAAACACTCTGCCCATTGCGTTTTCAGCCCCCACGCCCGAACCTACCAAAGTACCCGAAGTGACCATTGCACCCCTTGTAACGGTTGCTCCTGCTAATTATTCGGATGTGGATCAAAGCTTGCGCACAACGAGAAATATTTTGTACACAACGTATAATGTATTGGGTATTTTGTTCCTTGTATTGCTTGGATTGTTCCTTGTAAGCTCTGTCGTTCGCTTTAAGAAAAAACGCCAGTCTTCCAACGCATATGACCATTTAGAGCTTGCTCAAAAGCGTGATTATAGCGAAGAAAAGACAGAAGACGAAGTGAACGAAGAAAAATCTGTCACATTAGACGATTTAAAAATGCCTCATGAAAAGCTCATTCAGCAATTAGAAGAAGATGCTGTGAGTGAAGAAAGAGTGCTTCACGATGAGGACGTAAAAGATGTGATTGAAAATGAAATAAATGTGGGAAAAAACAAGGTAGATGATGACAAGCCTTCTTTAGAAAATCTCCCTGAAACAGACGGTTTGGGTGCCTATCGCATGACACGTGAAGAAAGCGCTGAAGTGCCCAGTGTGCCTAAGAACACAAACAAGAAAAATCGCCGTGCTGTAAAGCAAAACACAACAAACAAAAACGAAGAAGAATAAAATAAAAAGCTATCTTGATATGAAGTTTCATACAAGGTAGCTTTTTTTAAAAAAGGAGCACATTATGGACAGATTACCAGCCTTGCCTTTGATTGCAAATGACCCTTATTTTTCTATTTGGATGCGAGGAGATACCTTGACTTCTGCTTGCACCACGCATTGGACAGGGGCAAATAAGCCCCTTACAGGCACAATCAAAATTGATGGTGCAATTTATCGCTTTTTAGGGCACGATGCCAATGAAACGATGCAAACGACCTCTTTAAAAGTGACCCCCACATCAACTGTTTCCACATTGGAAAAATCAGGGGTTGCACTTACGGTGCGTTTTTGTACCCCTCTTTTGCCAAATGATTTGGACATGATATCCACACCCATTACGTATGTGGATCTTTCTGTTTTGTCAACAGATGGAAAAACACATGATGTGGAAGTGATTTTTTCAGCATCTTCTGCCCTTTGTTATGACGGAAAAATAATGCCTGAAATGACACAGGATACCTTCACAACGGAACAATTGCATGTGGCTTTTGTGGGGCAGAGTATGCAAAAAGTGCTGTGCCATTCGGGGGATGATATCACGATTGACTGGGGATATTTGTACATGGCATCCCTTCAAAATGTGAAGGGGGATATGCACGGTTTATCTTATTCATGGAAAATAGAGTGCCAAGAAAAGGCACAAAACAGCATGCTCATGCTCGCATATGATGACGTTTCTGCCATCAATTATTTTGGCAAACACTGCGTAAGCTATTACCAAAGAGAGGGGAAAACACTTGTAGATCAATTGTGTGATTATCAAAATAGATATTTGGAAATCCAAAAAGCATGTGATGATTTGGACGATCAAATACTGTCTGAAGCACGTGCAATGGGTGGCGAAGACTATGCGCTCATTGTATCTGCCTCTTATCGCCAAGCTTTTTGTGGGCATAAATTGATTGCAACCCCCAAAGGGGAACTCGCATTTTTATCTAAGGAAAATGACTCGAATGGCTGCATAGGCACTGTGGATGTAAGCTATCCTTCTATTCCTCTTTTTCTAAAATATTGCCCTGAACTCGTCAATGCACTCTGTCGCCCTGTGCTGGAGTTTGCCTCTTTGCCTGTGTGGCAAGAAGCTTTTGCACCACACGATGTGGGGCGCTATCCACATGCAACAGGGCAAGTATATGCTGCAAAATGGCTTAAAAATGGAGAGGTGCACCCACCTTATTACCTTTATCCTAAAACCAAGAAAGTGTATGATATAAAGCATCAAATGCCTGTGGAAGAATGTGGCAACATGATTGTGATGCTGTATGCAGCTATACATTTTGGTGCTTCAAAGGAGCTTGCAAAAAAATATTTGCCTACGCTGAAAAAGTGGATATCCTATTTGCTCAAATATGGTGAAGACCCACAAAATCAATTGTGTACAGATGACTTTGCCGGGCATTTAGCGCGCAATGTCAACCTCTCCATAAAAGCAGTAATGGGTATTATGTGTTACGCTCAATTACTTATGCTTTTGGGCAAGCAAAAAGAGGGCGAAAAGTATAGTAAAATTGCGCAAGACATGGCAACGTCCGTGTATGAAAGAGCAAAGCTGGAGGGACATACAGCGCTCACCTTTGATCAAAAAGGGTGGAGCATGAAGTACAATGCTGTGTGGGATTTGGTGTTTGATTTTAACCTTTTTGATAAAGCGTTTTATCAAGGTGAAGTGGCACAGTATTTAAAGCAAATGAATGCGTTTGGGCTTCCTTTGGACTCGAGAAAAGCATACACAAAGTCTGACTGGGCAGTGTGGGTGTCTACCATGGCGCAGGATAAAAAGACGTTTGAAACGCTCATTGCACCTCTTGCCAAATTCCTTCGTCAATCTCCTTCCAGAGTGCCATTTTCTGATTGGTATGACACAAATACAGGGGAGTACATCCATTTTATTGCACGCACAGTGCAAGGGGGCGTGTTTATGCCCATGCTTAAAAAATGGGAGAAGGAGTAAATAGAAGTGTTTAAAAAAGGGTGCGCCTTTCTTTGCGTTTTCTTAACCTTTGCTATTACTTGCTTTGCAGAGTACAGCGTGATGACGTATGGAGCAGATTATAGTGGGAAGGAAATACAAGCGCAAGAAAGCAAAGACGGCACATATATGTATGCTCTGAATGAAAATCAAGAGGCGATTATTTTGGGCATTAAAAAAGGGGAAAGTACGCTCACCATATCCAATCAAGTGGATGGATATCCTGTATTTTCTGTGGGAGATAGGGCGCTATATCAATCCCCTTCTTTTGTAATGGACGAAAAAGTGAATGATACAGTTCAAAGAATTGTGATAGAAGAAGGCATCAAGTGCTTGGGGTATTCTTTTATTTCTTGCTACAATTTAAAGAGCCTTTCCTTGCCTCAAAGTTTGGAAGAATTGTGGACGGGGGCATTTAATATCAGCAATTTAAAAGGCTTTAAATATCCCCCTCATTTAAAATTGTTGGGTCGATTAACGTACCCTAAATCGCAATCTGACATTACTTTGCCAGAGAGTTTAGAAACACTGCTGGATGAAGCGTTTAGGGGTGCACATTTTTCATACATCAAAGTACCTAAGAACGTACAGTATTTGGGCAAACAGCTCTTTAAAGAAGGAAAAATGAAGTCCGTGCGATTAGAAGAAGGTATTTCTTACGTGAGCGAAGAAATGTGCATGGAGTGCACAAATTTAACGAAAGCAACGCTCCCTAAGAGCATGACCCTGATTGAAAAAAATGCGTTCAATGGGTGTGTGCGCCTTATAAACATTTATCTATCCGATTTGATTACAAAGATAGAACAAAACGCTTTTACAGATTGTAAAGCTTTAGAGAAAGTGACATTGCCAGAAAATTTAGAAACATTAGAAAAAGAGGCATTCATGGGATGTGAACGCCTCGAAAAAGTAAAATTCAATTGTGTGAAATTAGCGACATTGGAGGAGCGCATTTTTAAAAATTGTGAAAAGCTTAAAACAGTGGTGTTGCCTGAAAGCTTGACTAAAATATCTTCTGAAGCTTTTGCAAATTGTAAAAAACTATCCTATGTCACCATTCCAAAGAGTGTCACGGAGATTGCGCCCGATGCCTTTAAAGGGTGCCCTGCCTCTTTGCGCCTTAAAGTAAAGAAAGACTCTTTTGCTTATTATTATGCCAAAGAACAGGGCATCAAGTATGCCATTATACGCTGATTAGAACACCTTTTGAGCGTTTAAAATGTTTTTTTCGTCAAATGCAAATTTAATCTTGCGCATGAGGTCTATCACTTGTTCATTTTCGTTTTTCAAGTAATATTTTCTCTTTGCGTGCCCGATGCCATGTTCACCTGAAACATGGCCTTTTAATTGGTGCGCTTTATCGTATATTTTGTCCATCGCAAGGTGCATACGGCGCTTAAAATCTTCTTCCGTTAAATCGTCTTTCAGCAAATATGTGTGCAAGTTGCCATCTCCTGCATGGCCAAAACTCTTGATTTTAAGTCCCACTTCATCTTGTAAACTGTGCATGTATTGAACCATTTCATGGATATGGCTACGCTCTACCACACAGTCTACTTCGTCCATTTTGGTGGTGGAGTTTTTAATCGCTTCAAGGAAAGAAGAACGGCTGGACCATATGCTTTCGTTGCGTTCGTCCGTGTCTGAAATGAGCACATCTTGTGCGCCACATTGTAAGCAAATTTGCGCCACATCTTCATATTGCCTCTCAATGTCTTCTTCTCGTTCGCCGTCAAACTTGAGCAAAAGATAAGCAGGTGCAGAAGTGTGTGGGAATTTTTTTCCCAAATATTGCTCTGCATCTAAAATCACTTCACGTTCCATAAATTCGAGCGCTGTGGGCACAGCTTTGCTCAAAATGATTTTGGGCACAGTGTCCATGGCTTCCTTTAGGGAAGAAAAAGGCACGAGCAAAGAAAGTGTTTTGGAAGGCAATTTTAATAATTTGAGCGTGGCAGAGGTGATGACACCCAATGTGCCTTCAGAGCCTATGATCAAGTCTTTTAAAGACAGGCCAGAGCTGTTTTTCACAGTTTTAGAGCCTAATTCAATTACGTTGCCGTTTGGAAGCACGACACGCAACGCACGCACATAATCCCTTGTGACACCGTACTTTACAGCACGCATACCTCCTGCGTTGGTGGCGATATTGCCTCCAATGGTGGCAGATTTTTCGCCCGGGTCGGGGGGGTAGAAAAAACCTTTTTCTTCTACAAAAGCAGATATTTCCATTAGGAGCACACCAGGTTCCACTGTTAGAGAAAGGTTGTTTTCGTCTAATTCAATGATTTTGTTCATCTTGGTCATATCGAGCACAATGCCCCCAAACACGGGTACAGCTGCGCCTACAAGCCCTGTGCCTGACCCTCTTACGGTGACAGGGATAACGTGCTCGTGTGCAAATTGCATAGCACACACCACGTCATTTTCATTTTCCACAAGCACCACAGCTTCGGGCATGTGTTCAATGTCAGACAGTTCATCATGCGCATAGTCGGGGCTGATGTCCTTGTCAAACAGTACTTTTTCATGAAATATTTGAGAGAGTTTTTCTTTTAAATGCGTGCAGAGAGGGGTGTAATTGCATGCGTATTCTGTCATTATAAAGCACCTTCTCTTTCTTTGATTTTTTCAATGAGCAGGGGCACGATTTCGTATAAGTCGCCCACAAGCCCAATGTGCGCCGTTTTAAAAATAGGGGCATTTTCGTCTTTATCAATGGCAACGATTGTTTCGCTGTGGTCCATACCTGCCACAAACTGTATGGCGCCACTGACACCACATGTGATGATGAGCTTAGGGCGCACGGTGCGTCCACTCAGCCCCACTTGGTCTTTGGCATCCATAAAGCCCTTTTCTTGTAGAGGACGGGTACAAGCAAGCCTTCCGTGCAGTAAATCGGCAAGCGTTTGGAGCATGTCTAAATCCTGCTGTTTTTTTACACCACGCCCTGCAACTACGAGCACATCAGCTGTTTCAATGCTCTTGGCAAGAGGCTTTTCTTCTGTGTTTAAAAGGGAAATTTTGCTCTTTATATGGGGCAAACTTCTTTGCTCTATATTGCGCACAATATTTTCTTTATAACAAGGTGCATCCATCACTTTATAGCGCACAGTTGCCATTTGAGGGCGATGGTTGGGCGTAATAATCTGCGCCATGATGTTGCCCGAAAAAGCAGGACGAATTTGCACAAGGTCGGTATTTTCTTTCATTTTAAGCACAGTGCAATCTGCTGTAAGCCCTGTGTGAATACGTGCAGCAAGGCGAGGTGCCAACTGCCGACCCACAGGTGTTGCGCCTACTAAAATGGAGGAAGGCAAAATGTATTTGACAGCATCTTCAAACACATCTGTGTAAATGTCAATCAAAAAATCTTTCAATTCTTCTTGGTCATACACATATACTTTGTCTGCGCCATAGTGGAGCAAATCTTCTGCACAGTGTGCCACGTTGTGCCCCAAAAGCAGGGCATAAACAGGCTGAACACAGTCCTTTTTTAACTGATTGGCTTTGTTTAAGAGTTCGTAAGTTACAGGGTGTACCACGCCATTTGTCTGGTCTGCGAACACCAATATACCTTTGTATGCACTTTTGTCCACTTGCTTTTCAGCATCTTTTTGAAGCTCGATGGCGCCTTTTGGCGCACGCTTTACACACACAGAGCACATTTTGCACCCTGCGTTGGTGGTTAAGTGCCCTTCTTTTATTTCTATTGCGTGAAAAGGACATAAAGAAACAATGTCCTCTAAACAATTTATTTTATCTTCGTGAAAAATAAGCTGTGCCATACATATGCCTCCTTATATCAATTTCTTTTGAAGGAGTTTATCCATCAAAGAGGTAACGAGCGTTTCTTTGTCGCCCTTAAAAATATCATGATCTGTTTGTGCTTGGGGCTCAAATATGCGTTCTACTTGCGTGGGCGAGCCTGTCAAGCCGTAGTGTTTTTCATCCGTATCCTCTAAATCAGAGAGGGTGAACACGTGAATTTTTTTGTCCTTTGTCTGTTGCTTTTTTACATAACTGGGCAAACGAGGCTCATAAATATCCTTGTCCACACTGATTAAACAGGGAAAAGGGAGAGACAGTGTTTGAATAACTGTGCTCAAGTCGTTTTTTACAACAAGCGCATTTTCTTTTACTTCTACTACATCGATCACGTTGGACACAGAGGGTATTTGAAGCCACTCTGCCACTTCGCAACCCACTTGCGCTGTGTCACCGTCTGTCGTTTGTTTGCCTGCAATAATAAGGTCAAATTGCCCAATTTTTTTAATGCCTTGAGCGAGCGTGTAGCTGGTAGCAAGCACGTCAGCGCCTCCAAATTTACGGTCGCTGAGCAAATATCCTTCGTCTGCGCCCATGGAAAAGGCTTCTTTTATAATGCTTTGTGCTTGCATGGGCCCCATGGAGAGCACAGAAATGTGTGCGCCATATTTTTCCTTGATTAAAAGGGCAGTTTCTAAAGCAAACAAGTCATAAGGGTTTGTTTTAGATTGCACGCCCGAACGTAAAAGAACGCCTGTTTTTTCGTCCACAGACACTTTGTTTGTGCTGGGCACTTGCTTGATGAGTACGAGTATGTTCATAAATGATCTCCTTTTTACATTCTAACGGATTAAATAAAACCAAATCATACTTTCGTCCTTTCTATGATACCATTGAAAATGCTTTTCGTCAAGAATGATAAAACAAAATATAACAAAAAAGGCAAAATGTGATTTGTACAAAATGCCAGCGTATTTTCTTCAAAAGTCGGTCATAATACAAACGAAAAAACAGACAGGAGGTGAAACAATGTATAACAATCAAGGAATGCCAAAGGACATGAACGCAAAGCCACGTGCAGCACTGGACAACATGAAGTTTGAAATCGCACGTGAATTGGGCGTTGATTTAAAACAGGGCGACAATGGGCACTTGACCAGCAAGGAAAATGGCAGCGTTGGTGGTTACATGGTCAAACGTTTGGTTGAACAGGCTGAACAGCAAATGGCAAACAAACAATAAGGTGATTTTTTAAAATTCAAACACCGATTAAAAAAGGAGTATCAATATGTATCAAAATAATAATATGCAATCTTCTTCTTCCTCCAATAAAATCAATGTGAAGGAAGCAAGAAACGCCTTGGACAACATGAAGTATGAAATTGCCAACGAATTGGGCATCAACTTAAAGCCCGGTTATAATGGCGACTTACCTTCTCGTCAAGCAGGGTATATTGGTGGTTACATGGTCAAGCGTTTGGTGGAACAAGCTGAACAGCAAATGGCAAACAAATAAAAAAGTGCCGATGTGTTTGAAAAAGACACATCGGTTTTATTTTGCATTGAGAGCGTTTTTTATGTGCTTATAATTTGTCAATCTTGGTTTTGGGTGTCATTTCGAGTTTAAATTCCACATATTTTTTAAGCAAAAGTAAGGGGGCAAATGCGTTTTCTACTTGGTTTTTTTCAATGCCCACAGAGAGCACAGAGCGCATCCACTCGATTTGCTCTTTGTTTACACGCATATTGAATTTTGAAAAGGTATTTGTGTGTGCTTGAAGGCAGGACTTTGTCATCACACCCCCATTTTCAAAGTCGAAAAACAGAAGGTCGTTGAGGTTTGTGTCTTGCAAGCACACAGGGCAGTTGTAAAGCATGGGGCGATAGCCTAAAAGCGCACTGTCTAAGAGCAAATAGGCGCTTGTAATGGCTGAAATGTCAATATCTGTATAGCAAATGCGTTTTAAAGAACGTAGGAGCAATGTGAACAGCCCCAAAGATTGCTCCTGTGGTTGCGCTTGAAAGTGCGCAATTTCAAGGAGATAAGAGGCATACAAAAATTTTTCGTAGTCTTCTCGGATGGGGTAGAAACTTTCAATGAGTGTGCATCCTGTAACCGTTTGATGGTCGTTTTTTTGATAGAGGATAAATTCAGATAGGGAGAACAGTTCGCTGGAGGACACAAAAGCGCTCTTTGTGCGCTTTACACCACGAATGAGCACGTCTAATTTGCCAAATTCGGGTGTCAAAAGAGAGAGCATTTTGTCGTGCTCTTTATAGTCTGTCGTTTTGAGTACAATGCCTTGAACTTTGATGGTTGACATGCGTTAACTCCCCGTAGAACGATAGTTTAAAAGTGCAATGCGCAGTATGAAATAGGCAACACATAAGAAGAGTATGCCAGAAAATGGGGTTATAAAAGCCCAAAGCGGGGAAGAAAATGTGTAAATTTCCTTGTCCAAAATATAGGCGGCAGGCACTTGTGTGGTGAAGAAAAAGGGTACAACATACATGAACAAAAGCTTGATGGGCTGTTTGTAAATGGTGAGAGGGTATTGCGCAGTACTCCGTCCACCATATGTAAAGATGTTGAATATTTCAATAGACTGAACGGAAAATATTGTCAAAGAAGCATCCAGCATAAAAAGCCCTACAATGAGCGAACATCCACCCACCATGGACAAAAGAAAAATGAGTGTTTTTAAAAAAGTAAAGTGTATAGAGGCATTGTGGATGGATAGAAAAAGGGCGAATACACCCACTAAGATAGCGCCAATGCGCCGAACATCCATTTCGTAAGAGATGATTTGTGTTACAATGCCTCGTGGACGTAAAAAGAATGTATCTAATCGCCCATTTTTAACGTATGGGGAAAAGTTGGTGATGCCTCGAAAGAAAAACTCGCATGTGTAAAACTCCACGGACAATATGCCAAAGAAAAAGAGCAAGTCATTGCCATTAAACTGTTTGACCCCATGAAAGCGATCCACAACGAGCACAACAGCGAGAAACTCTCCAAAAAGCATAACGAACTGCCCTAAAAATTGCAGAAAAAAGGAAAGCTTGTATTCAAAGTGCGCACGCAAATTCATTTGCATAGAATGGAAATATAAACGAAGGTTTTTCATGTGTTAACCTCCCATAATGGTGATGCGTTGTATGTTTTTTTGCCATATAAAGTGACCGATAAAAACAAGCAAAACGCACCACGAGATTTGAACAATTAAGGATTTTAAGAGAAAAGAAGGGGCAGTAAGCCCCGTGTACAAGCGAATGGGCGTGTCCAAAATTTGCGTATAGGGGAAATAAGAGAGCACATTTTGCCATGTGTCAGGGAAAAGCGTTAAAGGTAAAATGTTCCCTGACAATGTCATCATCAACATTGTTAATATGGACTTTATGCCCCGTGCATCTAAGCTTTTCATGGTGAGCCCAGAGGCAATATTGTCAAGCGCACAGACGACAACAATGCCCAAGAAAAGTGAGAAAAGGAATAAACATAGGTGAAAAAAGGAGAAGGGCATAGAAAGACGATAGGGGGCAGGAAGTAAAAAAGCAATGATGACCATGGGCAAACTTCTAAAAAAACCTCCTGTCAATCGCTGTGCCAAAGAGCGCATGAACCAGTAAAAATATTGATTGATGGGGCGCACGAGCGCATAGGCAAAATCCCCTGTTCTGATTTGCTCAAACAAGTCGTTCTCAGAAGAAAAGAGAATGCGAAAACACGCTTGCTGAATCCATACATACGTGACCACAGAAGACAAGGGCATACTTTGGGGCTTTGTTTCGTACAGTGCAATGTACAGCTCGATTAAAATAAGCCCGAAAAAAGCTTGGCATACAATGCCTCCAATTGCGGCGGCACGATAGGTGGTTTCAAGCTTTAAACGTAATATAAAGGTGGATAAATATTTTTTCATAGCGCCATTTCCTCGTACATACGCTTGATGATGTGGTCAATATTTTGAGGGGCAAGCGTAAATTCGTCTATTGTGCCATGCATTCTGATGAGGTTTAAGAATGCTTCTGTGCTCAATTTGCTCTTGTCGCAAGACAAAATATAATTGTCTCCTTCTTGCTCTACATTTATATAGGAAGGAAAAGGTGTTTGGAGCGCATTTTGGTAACGTACACAAGCATGAAACACAGTGTCGTACTTTTGAATGAGGGGAGATAAACTGCCGTCATACAAAAGCGCTCCATGCCCCAACACCATCACACGGTTAGAAAGCGCTTTAATGTCTTCCATATCATGTGTGGTGAGTAAAATCGTTGTATGGTGCGTTTTGTTTTCTTCTTTCAAAAAGTCACGCAATTTGAGTTTGTTGACAGCATCTAACCCAATAGTAGGCTCGTCCAAAAAGAGCAACTTTGGAGCGTGCAACAAAGAGGCAGCCACTTCGACACGCATTCTTTGCCCTAAGCTGAGCAAACGCAAAGGAATGGGCAAAAGCTCTTTTAATGAAAGGGCATGTGTAAGTTCCTCTAATCGATTTTGAAATAAATGTGTTTTGATGGAATAAATATCTTTTAACAGATGATAGCTGTCTATAACAGGCACATCCCACCAAAGCTGAGAGCGTTGCCCGAACACCACACCGATGTTTTTCACATGCTCTTTTCTGTTTTTTAATGGGGAGAGGTTGTCCACTTGAACAGTGCCTTTATCTTGCTTTAAAATACCCGAAAGTATTTTAACAGTGGTGGATTTACCTGCACCATTTTTACCGATATAGCCCACCATTTCGCCTTCATCAATGGTAAAAGAAACATCTTGAAGGGCATGGACAGAGGTTTTTTCTCTAAAAAAACCGCCTTTTTCTTTCTTTTTACGCACAGTGAATGACTTTTGAAGGTGCGATACCTCTATAAAGTGTGGCATTGTAATCTCCTTGTGTTTTTGATTTGCTCATATATTGTACTATATAATGCATAAAATGTAAAGAAAAGAAAAAAATTATATTGTAAGGCATGATGTATAAACATCATCCAAATGATTGTTGTACATATATACCAAAAATGTATTTTATGTATAAAAAGGAAACGAAATACATAAAAATGAACATTTAAAATATGATTACAGCAATTCCAATAAAAGGAATAAAAAAAGGAAACTCCCGTCTTTAGGAGTTATCACCATAAAATTTAGGAGCAGAAAAAGAGAAAAAGA
>CAYTPJ010000040.1:0-17285 GCA_964439755.1 uncultured Oscillospiraceae bacterium | reverse complement strand
ATAATGTCTATCGCAAAAAGGATTTTGAAAAAGTGGTTAGAAATCATCGAAATTTGCACTTCCTCTGCACGTTCGTGCCCGTTGTTCTTGTACAACATTCCCCAAAATAGTCAAGTTTCATGATAACAATTTTCTAAGTAAAAATCCAAAAAAAAGGAGAGAGATGCCCTATGGATAACCTCAAGGTGCTCATCGTGGATGATTGTGATACGTTTAGAGAAAAAATCAGAGTGTGCCTCTTGAACGAAAGCAATATGACAGTTGTCGGCGAATGTGCAAACGGCGTAGAAGCCCTCGACATGGTGAAAAGAGCACGTATAGACGTTGTGCTCTTAGATGCCATCATGCCCCGTATGGACGGCTTCATGTTTCTAAAAAAGCTCAACGAATTGGAGCTTTCTAAAAAACCCACCGTCATCATGATCACGGCGCTCATTCGAGAAGATTTTGTGCGCCAAGCCCTCTCTTTGGGGGTCAGTTACTACATGGTCAAACCCATTGACACAGAGCTTTTAAAAGAGCGCATAAAGGAGCTTCATAGTAACAAGGAAGCGCCTGTGCCTCTCCAAGTTACACCTTCCTCTTTAACGGTGAATGAACAGCTGTCTAAACTCTTTTTAGAATTGGGCATCCCTGCACACATAAAAGGCTTTCACTTTTTGCGTGCCGCTGTTCAGCTCGTCATCAAAGACACAGAATACATCAATGGTATCACCAAAATCCTCTATCCCAAAGTAGCAAAAGATTTTGAAACCACAGCCAGTAAAGTAGAGCGTGCCATCCGTCACGCTATTGAAGTAGCATGGTCAAGAGGCCGTCTTGACGTGCTCAATAAAGCCTTCTCTTGCCGTGTGGCTTTTAAAGAGCAAAAGCCCACCAACGGTGAATTCATTGCACTATTAGCAGACAGCTTAAAATCAAAGAAATCGTCTGCTCTTTGATTTTAAGTATACATAGCAAAATGGAAAGAGCAATTTGCTTTTTCCATTTTTTTGCAATTTAAAACGCCCCTTTTAGGAGCGTTTGTTCATTTTTGCTGTGATATATTCCTCGTAATCATAAGGAATACCTATGTCGTATGTCTTAAGATAATACGCAAAGTCTGTTGGAAAACGATATTCTCCATCATGATATATCCCAGCAGGATAACCTATATCGCACAAAGCTTGTCCTGTAAATATTTCTTTGGAATAAAAACAAGCATAGGCAGCATTAAGAGTATCAAAATATGCAAGTATTTCTTGTTTGCTTAACTTATTTTTGTATTGTTTGTATACTTCAAAGTCCTCGCAATCTTCTTTTGAATACTGCATTCCTTTAAAAAATCCAAAAAAATTAAGTTTCTTTTTCATCACTTTATTCTCCTCATTTTATTTGGTGAATACATGACCATATCTCCATCTGCTTCCCTTCCGACATAAAAAGACCCATCTGCTGTAAATATAATAACATCATCAGGTGCCATAACCGTTACATTAAGGGCATTGGCCAATTCTTCTGCAAAGCATACCTCATGTTCGTTTTCCTTTTTGCCTGTACTGCACGAAAGCAATCGAACATTTTGCCCTGTATACTCCTTTTGAGCTCGAATGAGTTTGGCAAGTTGACGAGCCTTCATATTTCCCCTCTCTGCATTTTAATTATATCATTTTCGTTTGCAAATGTAAATACTTTTTATATTTTTCTCTTTTATTCAAATATCTAAAAAACAGTTTACTTTTTTGCGTTTTTTTGGTATAATAAGGGGTATCTTCCAATAGGAAAGTAAATTGAGGGAGGAAAAGGAAATGGCGTTTGCACACCTACACTTACATACAGAATTTAGCCTCTTAGATGGTGCTTGCCGCATCAAAAAGCTTGTGCAAAAGCTCAAGGATTTAGGGCAAGATGCCTGCGCTGTTACAGACCACGGTGTGTTGTATGGGGCAATTGACTTTTACTCTGCTCTAAAGCAAGCAAACTTACACCCTGTGATTGGGTGCGAAGTGTATGTGGCAAATGATCGCCTGAGTAAGGACTCTTTGAGTAGAGATTATAGCCACCTTATTTTGCTTTGTGAAAACATGAAAGGGTATCAAAATTTAACCTATTTAGTCAGCGAAGGGTTTGTCAGTGGCTATTATTATAAACCTCGTATTGATTATAAACTTTTAGAAGCGCATAGCGAAGGGCTGATCGCTTTGTCTGCCTGCATTTCGGGCGATTTACCCAAACTCCTTTTAAATGAACAAACAGAAGAAGCACGTGCATATGTGCGCAACATGCAGCGCATTATGGGCAAAAATAACTTTTTTATTGAAATGATGGATCATGGCATTTTAGAAGAAAAAACTGTGCTCCCCCGTCTTATTCGCCTTGCAAAAGAAATGGATGTGCCTCTTGTGGCAACCAACGACTGCCACTACATAAACAAAGAAGATGCCGATGCACAAGAAGTGCTCATGTGCATTCAAACAGGCAAAACCTTGGAAGACGAAACAAGAATGCGCATGGAAACTCGTGAACTGTATGTAAAGAGCGAAGATGAAATGAAAATGCTCTTTAAAGGCAACGAAGATGCTGTGGACAGGGCAAACGAAATTGCGCATAGATGCCAGCTGGACTTTGATTTTAACCAAATTCACTTGCCCAAGTATCCTGTACCCACGCAAGAAACCTCAGAAGAAATGCTCAAACGCATCACCATGGAAGGCTTTTTACAGCGCTACCAAAAGGATGACCAAGTAGCGCTTGATCGTTTGACGTATGAACAAAACACCATCATCAACATGGGCTATGTCGATTACTTTTTAATCGTTTGGGATTTTATTAAATATGCCAAAGACAATGGCATCATGGTAGGCCCTGGGCGTGGCAGTGGCGCAGGGAGCATTGTGGCGTATTGCTTAAACATCACAGGGCTTGACCCCTTAAAGTACAACCTGCTCTTTGAACGCTTTTTAAACCCCGAACGTGTTACCATGCCAGATATTGATATTGACTTTTGCTATGAAAGACGGCAAGAAGTGATTGACTATGTCGCAAGAAAATATGGCTCTGACCATGTATCGCAAATCATTACTTTTGGTACCATGGCAGCTCGTGGCGTGCTCCGAGATGTGGGCAGAGTGCTCTCTTACCCCTATCAAGAAGTGGATGTGATTGCAAAATCCGTGCCCATGGCGCCTGATATGACGCTTGAAAAAGCACTTGACCAAAGCCCCGAATTAAAAAGCATGTATGAAGAAAATGACCGTGTGCAAAAGCTCATCAACACTGCCTTAACCTTAGAAGGTATGCCAAGGCACGCTTCCACACACGCAGCAGGCGTGCTCATCACCAAAGAGCCTGTCACGCACTATGTGCCCCTTCAAAAAAATGACGAAGTCATCACCACGCAATACCCCATGGGTGTGATTGAAAAATTAGGCTTGCTCAAGATGGACTTTTTGGGTTTGCGAACGCTCACAGTCTTAAAAGACACCTTGGACATGCTCAAAAAAAGAGACATCATTGTACGCTTAGAAGACATTCCCTTGGATGACGAAAAAGTGTTTGACATGATCTGTATGGGCGACACAGACGGCGTGTTCCAGTTAGAAGGGGACGGTATGCGTACCTTTTTAAGCAACATGAAACCACGCAGTTTTGAAGAAGTCATTGCTGCCATTTCCCTCTATCGCCCCGGACCTATGGACTCTATTCCTAAATACATAAAGGGCAAACAGCACCCCGACTCTGTGCAATATTTGACCCCCTTGCTCGCCCCTATTTTAGACGTTACATACGGCTGTATGGTGTATCAAGAGCAAGTTATGCAAATTGTGCGTGACCTTGCAGGTTACTCTTATGGTAGGAGTGACTTGGTGCGCAGAGCGATGGCGAAAAAGAAAAAGGATGTCATGGCAAAAGAGAGGCATAATTTTATTTATGGCTCCAAAGAGGACAACATCAAAGGCGCCGTCCACAACGGTGTACCTGAAGATGTGGCAGACAAGATATTTGACGAAATGACTGCTTTTGCCTCCTATGCTTTTAACAAACCACACGCCGCTTGCTACGCTGTTTTATCCTTGCAAACAGGGTACTTAAAGTGCCATTAC
Source organism: uncultured Oscillospiraceae bacterium (assembly GCA_964439755.1). Lineage (GTDB taxonomy): Bacteria > Bacillota > Clostridia > Christensenellales > Aristaeellaceae > CAYTPJ01. Next base: position 13,203 of record CAYTPJ010000040.1, on the reverse strand, counting down.
CCTGAAGAATTTATGGCGGCGCTCATGAACAGTGTGATCGGCAATGCTACCAAAATTTCAGGCTATATATACTATTGTAGGCAAAAAAACATTCCCATTTTGCCCCCACACGTCAACCATTCATTTAGAAAATTCACTGTAGATACAACAAGCGAAGTACTGGGCATTCGTTTTGGCATGAGTGGTGTTAAAAATGTGGGCACAAACACAGTGGATGCCATCGTAAGGGACCGTGAAATAAACGGTATTTACACGGATATCTTTGATTTTATAAAACGCATGGGGGGCGAATACGTCAACAAACGTGCTGTTGAATCCCTCATAAAAGCAGGGTGCTTTGACAATTTAAACGCTACGAGAACACAGCTTTTGTCCGTGTATGAAAACGCTATGGACTCTGAAACGAATAACAAAAAAACGCAAGTGCGTGGGCAAGTTTCCCTCTTTGATATGGAGGACAGTACAGACAGTGCCTTGCAGTTTGAAAACACCTATCCCCCTATGGAGGAATTTAGAAAAGCAGAGCTTTTAAAGCAAGAAAAAGAAATGACTGGTGTATACATTTCAGGGCATCCGTTAGACGAATACCAAGCCTTGCTAAAAAATATGACGATGACCACGAGCGATATCTTGGCTTTAGAAGAAAGCGAAGACATGGGGGTGTCAGAGGATCAAAAACCTGTGCTCATGGGGGGCATTATTGTAGAGTGTCACCAAAAAGCCACACGAAAAGGCAGTATGATGGGCTTTTTGACCTTGGAGGATTTAACAGGGCAGATAGAAGGCATATTGTTCCCCCGTGTCAACGAAGTATATGGCAGAGAGCTTGCAAGCGATAAAGCTGTAATGATAAAAGGCAAATTGAGCGTCCGAGAGGACGAAAGCCCCAAGCTCATAGTCAATACCATTGAGCCTCTTGAAAATGCTTCTCAGCCTAAAATAAAGTCAGATGCTCTGCTTGCCAAAGAGAGCAAAACAAAGCTTTATATCAAGTTGTTGCGAGAAGACATTCCCAAAGTATCTTCTATTTTAAAGAACAACAGTGGCGCAACCCCTGTGTATTTCCATTTACCCAACGAAAATCTCACCTTGCTTGCCCCCAAAAATCTGTGGGTGGAAAATGCAGATTTTGCACGAGGTGACTTAATGCAAATATTAGACGCACAAAATATAAAGGTGGTAGAAAGCAAATGAACGAAATGACTTTAACAATCCCAGCGCAAAAAGAATGGGCACTCGTTATGCGCATGACAGCGAGTGGCATTGGTGCGATGTATGACTTGCCTCTTGACATCATTGAGGACTTAAAAACAGCACTGGACGAAAGCTTTGACCTTTTAATGCACCAACCCTTTTGCATTAAAAATATCACGCTCCAATCTAAGCTCCTGTCGAATGGTTTGAGCATTCATCTATCTGCCACAAAATGTGACCAAATGCAAACAGAGGAAGCGCCTGTTGACCCTGAAATTGCAGGGCTCATCATTGGCACGCTTTGTAAACAAGTGGATTTTTGCCGTGATAGCGAAGGTGTGTGTGGGGTCACCATGTTGCTCCCTGCAAAAGACCATGGATGCTGAAAGAATGCATGCACTTGCGTGCGAATATCAAAAGAATAAGTCGGAAGACAGTTTAAACAACGCCATTTTAGAGAGCCTGCCTTTGTGCCAAATCATCAGCAAACGCTTTGCCAAACAAGGTGTAGATTATGAAGATTTATATCAAGTAGCAAGCATGGCGCTCGTTCAAGCGCTCAAAAGCTTTGACCCTCAAAGGGGCTTGCGCTTTTCCACCTTTGTAACGCCCACCATCACGGGCACTGTGCGCAATTATATCCGTGATAAGGGCAGTGTTTTAAGAACGCCCCGAGGGTTAAAAGAGCAGAGTGTACTTTTAAAAAGAGTCCGGGATGAATTGACAAATACATTGCGCCGTGAACCCACTGTGCGTGAAATTGCCGACCACCTTTCTTGGCCTATGCCTCGTGTGTTGGACACGCTGTCTTCCATTGAAAATAGCAACATTTCTTCTTTAGACACCCCTTTGGCAGACGGCAGAATGCCTGCTGAAACAATGGGTATATTGGATGATGGCTACCTTTCTTTTGAAAATAAAAACGACTTAAAAGATGCCTTTAAATTACTATCCAACGATGAAAAGCTTGTACTTTCCCTTCGGTATTTTAAAAACAAAACGCAAAAAGAGATTGCAGAAAAGCTCAACATGAGCCAAATGCAAGTATCCAGAATGGAGCGCCGTGCCCTTTTAACCCTCAAAAAAGAAATGAATGGTGATGTATGAAAGTACAACCCTCTGCTTTAAAATCCACGCATCCCCCCTATCAAAAAAAGGCGCAAATTACAGCCATTGTAATCAATGCCCTTCAAATCATTGCTGCTCTATCCCTTGTTTTATATATCCTCTTTGATGGCAAAAAGGACACTCTAACAGGGCATATGGGCATTCTTGTGTTGTCTGTTTTTGTGCTTTGCGTAGTCATAGGCGCTATTGTGGACATAAAAGAGAGCATTCATCAACAGCGTGTTCAGTTTAAAATGGGTGGCCTTACGGAAACGGTAGACCAAATGAGCCATTTTAACGACACTTTGCGTGCTCAAAGACATGATTTTTTAAATCACATTCAAATCGTATACAGCTTAATGGAAATGAAAGAATATAAAGAGGCTGAAAATTATTTAGAAAAAGTATACGGCGATATGCGCTCTGTAAGCCCTTTTATCAAAACCAAGTGCCCGCCTTTAAACGCTCTTTTGCGTGCCAAAATATATGAGGGCGATGCACACCACGTTGCCATCAAAACATATATTTCTTCTCCCTTTGAAGGCTTGCCCCTGCCTGCATGGGAAATGTGTCGAGTCATTTCCAACCTGATAGACAACGCTTTTGATGCCTTAAAAAACACCAAAAACCCTTTTGTGCACATTTATTTAGAAGAAAATCTTAAATTCTTTTCCTTTAAAATCGTCAACAATGGCCCTAAAATCAATGAAGAAGATATCGACAGGATTTTTGAAAGCGGTGTGTCCACAAAGGGCGAAAACAGAGGCATGGGACTTATGATTGCAAGAGAAACTATGGAAAACGTGCAAGGCACACTTTCCGTCACTTCCACAGATGCGCAGACAGCTTTTTATGGCACTTTGCCAAAATCCCTCCCCCAGACAGACGAATAAAATACAAAAAAATATAAAACACGAACAATATTTAAAAAAAGTGCTGGTAATATTCGCATTTATAGTGTATAATACAGGATGGTCAGTTACGACAAACTTTAGGAGGCTTTACGTGCATGGAAAAAATCAAGCGCACAGAACGACTATCCGTGATGGGGCAAATACTGTCTGCATCTCCCAACAAAATCTTCACATTGTCCTATTTTTGCGATTTATTTGACGCTGCCAAATCCACTGTGAGCGAGGATATTTCCATGCTTCAGAAAACCTTTAAGCAGTTTAAAAGAGGTCAAATCGAAACAGTTGCAGGCGCAGCAGGTGGTGTACTCTATCGCCCCATCCAAGTAGATGGCGATGGCGAAAGCCTTTTGCTTCGCATTTGCGACATGCTGTCCGACCCTTCCAGAGTGCTTCCAGGTGGTTTTTTATATTTTTCAGACATCCTGTCCGACCCCGAATTGGTGCCTGGCATGGGGCGCCTCATTGCTTCTAAATATTACAATGAACATATTGACTTTGTTTTAACGATGGAAACAAAGGGCATTCCTGTTGCCCTTCAAACAGCCATTCAATTAAACGTGCCCATGATCATTGCAAGGAGAACGACCAAGGTGTATGAAGGTAGTGCCGTCAACATCAGCTATGTTGCAGGAGGGGGCAAGATTGAAACGATGGCGCTCTCTCGCCGTGCCGTAAAAGAAGGTCAGTGCGCCCTCATTGTGGATGATTTTACAAGAGGAGGGGGCACAGCACGAGGCATGATCTCTTTAATGAAAGAGTTTAAAGCAGAAGTCAAAGGCGTGTGCTTTGTGCTCGCCCTTCAAAAGGAAAAAGAAGCGCTCTTAGACAATGAAAAAGCGCTCATGATTTTATCCCCCATGAAAGATGGCGAACACGCAAGCGTGCGCCCTTCCGATTGGATTTTAGAATAAGCTTACAAATTTTAAGGAGAATATATGCTCGCAATCATAGGTCTTGGAAACCCAGGCACAAAATACCAACACACACGCCACAACGCAGGGTTTGATGTCATTGATATTTTAGCCAGTTTATTAAATATTGAAGTGAAAAAAATCAAGTGCCATGCACTCATTGGAGAAGGCATGTACAAGGGGCAAAAAGTACTTCTTGTTAAGCCTCAAACCTTCATGAACGAAAGCGGCATTGCCGTATCTGAAATCATGAATTATTATAAGATAGAAACAGAAAATGTGCTCGTTGTGGTGGACGATATTGACTTGATTTTTGGTCAAGTGCGCTTCCGTAAAAAAGGTGGTGCAGGCACGCACAACGGCTTAAAGAGCATTGTGCAATACGTAGGCAATGGTGACTTTCCCCGTGCTCGTGTGGGCGTAGGGCAAAACAAAGAAGGCATAGACCTTGCCAACTACGTTTTGGGGCACTATAATTCTAAAGAAGATAGAGAAGTTGCCTTTCGTGCGTATCAATTGGCTGCCCAAGGTGCATGCAGTTTCATTGAAAAGGGCATTGAAAAAACAATGAACGAAATCAACTCCACCAACCCATAAATTATAAAGAAATGAAATAAAAAAATGTTTGAACAACTTTTTGAAAGTTTTTCCCAATGCAAACAGTTTGAAGCACTGATCAAAAGCATTTCCCTCCATCAATCGCCCACGTTGTATGACGTATCTGAAGGAGAAAGGGCGTTTATTTGCTCTGCACTCATTCAAAAGCTTGAAAAGCCCGTTTTATACATCGCAAACAACGTGTCCTCTGCGATGCGTTTAACAGATGACTTCAGCACTTTTTTGCAAGGTCAAAGCGCCTATTTCCCCAGTGAAAACTTTGTGTTTACCAACGCATACCAAAGTAGAGAAGGCTTTGACAGCCGTATTGAAGCACTCTCTAAATTAAAAAACAATGAAATCAAAGTGCTTGTAACCACGGTTGAAGCACTTCAAACACGTGTGCCCAGTAAAGAAACGTTTGATAAATTTTCCATTTCTTTGTCTGGAGCAAGCGTTTTCCCTCCCCACGATTTAATCAAAACGCTTGTATACGCAGGGTATGAGCGTGTAGAAATGGTAGAGGGCAAAGGGCAGTGCGCCTTGCGTGGTGAAATTGTAGACGTGTATCCCCCCTCCAGTACATTGCCGTATCGCATTGAGTTTTTCGATGATGAGGTGGACTCTTTACGCACGTTTGACCCCATCAGCCAGCGCAGTTTGGAAAAATTTCAGCACATTTTGCTCCCGCCTGCACAGCCCTTTTTATATGATGAAAAAGAGCGTGACATAGCAGCAGACAATTTGCAAACATATGTAAAAACACAGCTGCGCCTCTTTAACGCTTTGGATGGCAAAGAAGGGGAAGACATAGAGATAGAAGACGAAAATCACGAAGCCTTCTCTTTGAGTTTGGGTTTAAAACGCTTGCTCTACGAAGCAGAGCAGTTGAGAAATGGTGTGCCTTTAAAAAATGCGCACCTTTTTGAAGGTGTATTGACAAAAAGAGACACTTCCATTTTGTCTTGGATAAAAGATGCGATTGTTATCATCGATACACCCGAAAACATCAAATCCCGTGCCGATGACCATCTAAATGGCTTTTTGGAAGACTTTAAGTATGCCATAGAGCGCAAAGAGGTGTTTAAAGAGCAAGAAGTGCTCGTCAAAAGTTTTGACACGGTGATGGAAGAATTAAGCACTGCCCCTCTTGTGTTTATGCAGGATTTTTTAAGGGGCACAAGTGGGCTTAAATCGGATATATCCCTATCTTTAAAGGGTGCCCCCTCTCAAAAATACACTTCCAACATCAAACAACTCTCCGAAGACATTGTTTCATATAGAAATGACAATTTTAAAATTTACCTTTTATCAGGGGGGCAAGCAAGGGGCGAGCGCCTGCAAAAATCCCTGCAAGCTTTTGAATTATACGTGCCCATTCAAAAGGATGCACCTTTAAACAAAGAAGCTTGCATCATCCTCCCTGTCACCCTCTCTAAAGGCTTTATTTATCAAGATGCCAAATTTGCCCTCATTTCAGATGGTGACATATTTGGGTCAGGGTATAAAAAAGCCAAAAAAACACGCACAGCAGGCGAAAAAATAGAAGCCTTTACAGACCTTAAAGAAGGCGACTTTGTGGTACACGAGTCGCACGGTGTGGGCATATATCAAGGCACTGTCCGTTTAAAAACAGAGGGTACATATAGAGATTACCTCTACATTCAGTATAGGGGCAATGACAAACTCTATGTGCCCACAGACCAGTTTGACCGTGTGCAAAAATACATCGGTGGGCAAGATGTTGCCCCTAAATTAAACTCTTTAAATAGTACAGACTGGGATAAGCAAAAGAGCAAAGTAAAAGCAGGGCTTAAAAAGCTTGCCTTTGACCTTGTCAAATTATATGCCAAAAGACGTGCGACCAAAGGGTATGCTTTTGCAAAAGACACACCATGGCTCAGGCAGTTTGAGGATGCTTTCCCCTATGAGCTTACAAGAGATCAAGCGCAAGCAGTGGTGGACATAGAAAGCGATATGGAAGCGCCCATCAATATGGATCGTTTGTTGTGTGGCGATGTGGGCTATGGCAAAACAGAAGTGGCACTGCGTGCTGCATTTAAAGCTGTAACAGACAATAAGCAAGTGGCTTTCCTTGCCCCCACCACCATTTTAGCACAACAGCATTATTACACACTGATAAAGCGCCTCAAGGAATTCCCTGTCACAGTGGATGTGCTCAGCCGTTTCCGTACAAAGAAACAGCAAGACCAGACCATTCGCAATTTAAAAGAAGGCAATGTAGATATTTTGGTGGGTACACATCGTTTGCTCAGCAAAGATGTCGTTTTTAAAGACTTGGGGCTTTTGATTGTGGATGAAGAACAGCGTTTTGGTGTGCAACACAAAGAAAGCATTAAAAATATGAAAGACGTGGTGGACGTGCTCACTTTGTCTGCCACACCCATTCCCCGTACATTGCACATGTCCATGGTGGGTGTGCGTGACATGAGTTTGCTCGAAACACCTCCCGAACAGCGTTTACCCGTTCAAACATATGTAATGGAGTATAACGACAGCATCATTCGAGATGCCATCCGTAGAGAACTTCAAAGAAAAGGTCAAACGTATGTTTTATACAACAGAGTAGGGGGTATAGAACGCTTTAAAGCGCATTTGAGTGCCCTCCTTCCAGAAGCCAACATCGTCATTGCGCATGGTCAAATGAAAGAAAATCAGTTGGAAGACATTATGACGGACTTTTTTAACGGCAAGTATGACGTGCTCTTGTCCACCACCATCATTGAAAACGGCTTGGACGTGCCCAACGCCAACACATTGATTGTGTATGATGCCGATAAATTTGGACTCTCTCAGCTCTACCAGTTGAGAGGGCGTGTCGGGCGTTCTAACCGTATGGCATATGCGTATTTCACCGTGCGCCCTGACAAAATGATATCAGAAGATGCACAAAAAAGGCTCAATGCCATCCGAGAGTTTACAGAGTTTGGCTCTGGCTTTCGCATTGCCATGCGAGACCTTGAAATCCGTGGCGCAGGCAATATATTTGGTCCCGAACAAAGTGGCAATGTGTCCATTGTTGGGTATGATTTATATGTAAAGCTCATTGAGGAAGCTGTGCTTGAAGCACAAGGCGAGGAGGGTGAAAAACCCTTTGTCAAACCTCGTGCAGACACACGCATTGACATGAAGATAGATGCCTACCTCCCCAAAGAATACGTGCAGAGCGAATCTCAGCGCATGGAAGTGTATAAACGCATTGCGCTCATTCGCTCCAAGGACGACCGTGAAGACGTGATTGAAGAACTGATTGATCGGTTTGGAGATCCTAAAGAACCTGTTATGCGCCTTATCGATATTGCACATTTAAAAGCGATTGTGTCACAATTGGGTGTCACACGCATTACCTTTAAGCCAGGCATTATGACGCTCAAAGTAGAGCCTGCTCTACTCCCTGATTTTGAAACGCTCGTATCTGCTTTAAGCAGTACAGATACTCGTCTTGTGCTTTCTGCCCTCAAAGAGCCTGCTATTTTATTTAAAGAGAAACAGCTCACAGAAAACACAGCTTTAACGCAAGCCATCCCCTTGTTTGAAAAGGTGTTGCGCTTGATTTACAACGATGAGAAAGGAACAAATTAAATGAAAGAAGTCATGATAAAAGTAGATAATGTCACCTTTTCTTATGATGAAGAGCAGGCAACACCTGCTGTTCAAAACGTCACTTTAGAAGTACGAAAGGGCGAATTTTTGGCTGTACTCGGGCAAAACGGGTCGGGCAAATCCACCCTTGCAAAGCTTATGAACGGCTTATATCAACCCACTGAAGGCACCATCACCGTGTGTAATATGGATACAAAAGATGAAAAAAACACGTGGGCAATCAGAAAAAACGCAGGCATGGTGTTTCAAAACCCGGACAACCAATTGGTAGCAACCCTCGTGTTGGAGGACGTGGCATTTGGGCTTGAAAACATCGGTGTGCCCACAGAAGATATGATGGGTAGAATTGAAGAAGCGCTCCAAAATGTGGGCATGTTAGAATTTAAGGACAGAGCGCCCCACCTTTTGTCAGGGGGGCAAAAACAGCGTGTTGCCATCGCTGGCATTTTAGCCATGCGCCCTCAAATCATTATTTTTGATGAAGCCACAGCCATGCTCGACCCTCAAGGGCGCAAAGAAGTGTTTGAAGCTGTTAAAAAGCTCAACAAAGAGCACGAAATCACAGTTGTGTGGATTACGCACTTTATGGAAGAAGCGGCAAAGTGCGACTATATCGAAGTGATGCACAACGGTTCACTTGTAACGTCAGGCAAACCCAAAGATATTTTTAAAGACATTGATTTCATGCGTTCCATGCGCTTGGATGTGCCCCAAATGACGCACTTGGCGCACCTTTTAAATAAAGAAAATTATCCTTTAGACGTCAGCACATTAACAGTAGAAGAAATGGTGGAGGAGGTCAAAAAGCATGCAGCTCACATTTAAAAATGTATCTCACACCTATCAGCCAGGTAGCCCTTTTCAAGCAACAGCGTTGCACGATGTATCTTTCACCATCAAAGAAGGGGAATTTGTTGCGCTCATTGGACACACAGGCAGTGGCAAATCCACTTTAGCACAACACATGAACGCCCTTTTAACGCCCACAGAAGGCGAAGTGTTGTTGGATGATAGAAACATCAACGGCAAGGACGAAAACAAAAGGGAAATCAGAAAGAAAATCGGGCTTGTGTTCCAATATCCAGAGCATCAATTGTTTGAAGAAACAGTATATAAAGACGTGGCATTCGGCCCCAAAAACTTAGGTTTAAAAAAAGAAGAAATTGACGAAAGAGTGCGTGAAGCGCTTGAAAATGTAGGGCTATCCTTTGACGATGTCAAAGAAAAATCCCCCTTTGAATTGTCAGGAGGTCAAATGCGCCGTGTCGCTATGGCAGGTGTGCTCGCCATGCGCCCTTTTATGCTCGTGTTAGATGAGCCCACTGCTGGGCTTGACCCTATGGGAAGAGATGAAATACTCTCCATGGTCAAGTCCTTACACCAAAAAGGCACCACCATCCTTTTGGTTTCCCACAGCATGGACGATGTGGCGCAAGTTGCTGACCGTATTATCGTTATGGAAAAAGGCACTGTTAAAATGGACGATATTCCTCAAAACATATTTTCAAGAGGGGAAGAACTCGTTCAAATGGGGTTGGACATTCCTGAAACATTGAAACTATCTCTTGCCCTTCAGAAATGTGGTTTTGACTTTCCTTTCACATACAAAAAAGAAGATGCGCTCGTTGCGCTCAAAAAAATACTCAAAAAGGAGGAAAAATAAATGCTTGGCAACATCACATTGGGTCAATATTTCAAGGCAGACAGCGTGGTGCACAAAATGGACCCCCGTGCCAAAATCCTCCTCTTAATCGCATTTATCGTCGCTGTATTTTTAGCGACAGACTTGCTTGCGTTTGTACCCATTGCCCTGTATTTAGGGCTTGCGTGCTACTTTTCCACCATCCCTGTAAAGCTCTTTGTAAAAAGCTTAAAGCCTTTGCGTTTTTTGCTCATATTTACCTTTTTGCTCAACTTGTTTTTTACAAAAGGTGAAACAACATTGCTCAATTTAGGCTTTACAACGCTGACAGTAGAAGGTACGCTCACTGCCATTAAATACTCTTTGCGCCTTGTATTTTTGGTGTTAGGTTCGAGCCTGCTCACCCTCACCACCCCTCCTGTCACCATGACGGATGGGCTTGAAAGGTTACTTTCCCCTTTAAAAATCATACATTTTCCTGCACACGAACTGGCTATGATGATGACGATTGCTTTGCGCTTTATCCCTACGCTTTTAGAAGAAGCAGACAAGATTATGAAAGCACAAATGGCAAGAGGGGCAGACTTTGAGTCGGGCAATCTTTTAAAAAGAGCAAAAGCCATGGTGCCCTTGCTCGTGCCTCTTTTTGTAAGTGCATTTCGTAGAGCAGGAGAGCTTGCCATGGCCATGGAAGCCCGTTGCTATCACGGCTCTGAAGGGCGCACACGTTTGCACATTTTAAAAATGCAAAAGAGGGATTATATTGCGCTTTTTAGCATGGCGCTTTTAATTTTCGTTGTTGTACTCGAAGGGAAGTTGCTATGAAACGGTGCTTGATGACGCTCTCTTACGAGGGTACCAATTACGCAGGTTTTCAAAGGCAAAAGAATGGCTTAGCTGTGCAAGAAGTGGTGGAAAGCGCCCTGCTTGCACTCTTTAAAACGCCCATCACACTGCATGGTGCAAGCAGAACGGATGCAGGGGTGCACGCCCTTTGCCAAAGAGCACATTTTGATGTAGACACCAACATTCCCTGTGATAAAATGCCTTTTGCGCTCAACTACTACTTGCCTTCTGATGTACGAGTAACCAAGTGCCAAGAGGTGGATAGCGATTTTAATGCTCGCTTTATGGCACAATATAAAACGTATACGTACAGAATATACAATGCGCCCATTAAAAGTGCGCTCTATCGCAATTTAACTGCGCACGTGCCTCTTACTTTAAATGAACACATCATGCACGAAGCCGCACAAAGTTTGCTCGGCACACATGACTTTGCTGCTTTTAAATCTACTGGTGGCAGTCAAAAAACGACAGTACGCACCATATACAAAGCCTCTGTACAAAGAGAAGGTGCTTTTATCACCTTTAAAATCACAGGCAATGCCTTTTTATACAACATGGTGCGCATCCTTGCAGGCAGTTTAATTTTAATGGGTCAAAACAAGCTCTCCCCCCTTGCGTTTGACAAAGCTTTTCTTTCCCTCAATCGCTTAGACCTGGGCGCCACTGCCCCTGCATGTGGCTTAGAGCTTACGGATTTACACTACGAAATAGACGATTTCGCTATTATTTAATAATATTCTTTTTGAAAAAATTGCGTCTATATGGTATACTATTTTTTGGGTTCATATGCCCATAAATCATGATGAAGGAGGTTTTTATTTCATGAATAAAAAAGAACTTGCTGAAATCAAACGCCGTTTTGATAAACAAAAAGGCAATATTCCTCAAATTCACGGTTGTTATATCAATGAAAAAAAGGAAGTTATTTCTGTATTTGACACGCCCTTATATGCAATCAGCGATGGCGAAGCAGAAAAATACATGGCGCTTTTTAGAAAAGTTTTATCAGGCGCACAAGGTCAATCCTTGCTCGATGTCGTGTTCACAAATGAACAAGTAGAAAAGAGCGAAGAACATGAGCTTTTAATGCAATTAAATGCGTCCTGCTTAAAGGAAAGTGATTTGGTCAACACGTTGTATGGCAAAATCATTGAAAGTTTAAACTTAGAGTCAAACTACCTCATCCTCTTAATGCATGACACGTATGACGTGCGCAACAAGCAAAAGCATGACGACAGCGTGGTGTTCCCCTATTTCGTGTGCGCCATTTGCCCTGTCAAATTGAGCAAACCCACCCTCAGCTACATTCCCCCATTGGACGAATTTCACGACAACGAGCCCGACTGGGTGGTGTCAAACCCTGAATTGGGCTTCATGTTCCCTGCTTTTGATGACCGTACTTCTAATATTTACAATGCATTGTACTACGCAAAAGCGCCTGAAAACACATACCCTGATTTGACGGACGCACTCTTTCATGCAGACATGCCCTTGAGTGCCCCCCTCCAAAAGGAAACTTTTCACAACATCTTATCGGACACCATCAAGGAAGAATTGAGCCTTGAAGTGGTGCAAGCTGTGCACGATGTCGTACTTGAAAAGATTGAGATTGCAAAGCAGGACAAAGAGGCTGATGCCCCTATTGTAACAGCTTTAGACATCAGCAGTGCGCTTTCAAACTCCGGTGTATCAGACGAAAAGAAAAAAGAGTTTGAGGACAAATATGCCGAAGAATTTGGTGTAGGCACACACCTTCAAGCAGCTGGGCTTGTAAACCCCAAGAAGTTTGAACTGTCCACCCCAAACGTTACCATCCACGTAGAGCCTGACTTTACGGACATGGTAGAAACACGCATCATTGACGGCAAAAAATACATTTTGATCCGTGCAGAAGAAAGCGTATTGGTCAATGGAGTGAGCGTCAATATTGACGATTAACCACTTGCTACCCACACCCATTTGGGTGTATCATCAGCATATACAAATGCTATTTTTGAAAGGGGATTTAAACAAATGCAACAACCAACACTCGTTATCTTAGCAGCAGGCTTGGGCAGCCGTTTTGGAGGCGACAAGCAAACGACACCCGTAGACAATGACGGCCACTTAATCATTGACTTTTCCATCTTTGATGCGTACAAAGCAGGCTTTGACCGTGTCATCTTCATCATCAAGCCCGACCATGAACAAATCATGCGTGAAAAGATTGGCAATCGCATTGAGCCTTTCATGAAGGTGGAATACGCCTACCAGAGAATGGAAGACTTACCAGAAGGCTACACAATCCCTGAAAACCGTGTAAAGCCCTGGGGCACCATGCATGCCCTTCTTTCTGCTCGTGACCAAATCAACGGGCCTTTTGCCG
>CAYTPJ010000039.1:0-17293 GCA_964439755.1 uncultured Oscillospiraceae bacterium | reverse complement strand
AACTATTTTCAGTTGAATATACACAAAAAAACCACCTCTACACGCCTTTTTATCAAAGACACAATAGAAATATCTTACATTCAAATAGTATTTTCCATCTTTAGAGGATAAAAGAATGTAAAGGTGGTTGCATTATATCGTTTTCTAATACTCATTACATTGTAACGAGCTTATTTTCTATTCATTAGAACAATTTTTCAGGGTAAACATTGTCCTCATGCATTTTTTTAAGTTGCGCCTGCACAAAGGGTTTATCTTCTTGATACGTCACGCCAAACCACACAGCATCTGTGCTGAGCACATCCACTTTGAGGCTGTCTTCATGCATCAATTGGTCTACGAGCACAGGGAGCACATATTCCTTCTTCATTTCATCTTGGGATAGACCCTTTAAGAAGGAAACAAAGTGCTCTTCAGCCGTTTCAAACATCCAAGGGGTAAAGCCAAAAAAGTTCATGCTCACAAGGCTTTCAGGGTTTAAGATAACACCATTTGGGTCATTTTCAGTATCTCTAATGGTGCCATCTTTAAAAGGCTGAATTTTATATGTTTCTGTGACGGACACAAGCTGGCTATTGTCGTCCAATTCGCAGATACCACGGGTCACGTGGCCATTTTCACTGATGGTATTTTTAAGGTAATAGCCCACCATGCAAGCGTGATTTTTCTCATTCAATTTTTCCAAATGGTCTGCCATGATTTTAAAAGCAGGCACACCATAATAATCGTCTGCATTTAAAACTGCAAAGGGTTCGTGAATTAAATCTTTTGCTGAAAGTACAGCGTGCACTGTGCCCAATGGCTTTGTGCGTTCGGGGTTTACTGTGCAACCTTGGGGCAACACGTTGATATCTTGGAAAGCATATTCCACTTTCACTGTATCTTTGACCACATCCCCCACTGCTTCTTTAAAGCGTGCTTCAAAATCATGCTTGATGATGAACACCACTTTGTTAAAGCCTGCTTTTACTGCATCATAAATGGAGTAAAGCATCAAAACTTCATTGTGAGGGCCCATGCCGTCAATCTGTTTGTTGCCACCATACCGTGAACCCATACCTGCTGCCATGATTACAAGTGTCTTATCCATCTGTCTTTCCTCCAATTTAATTTTATGCTAAATACCCTGCGCCCACTGCACGGACATTGAGTTTATAAAGCGCATCTTGAGATACAAATTGTTGCATATACTGAATAAAGTTTTCTGTTTGGGCGTTGGGCACTACTGCCATCACCACGCCTGCAAACCCACCACCGTGTACCCTACATGCGCCATCTTTTATATCTTCTAAAAAGAGGTTGATGAGCGCAAGGTAGCGTGTGATTTTTTGATCAGAAGTATCCTTAGTGCAATAGCAATTTTGGAGCAACTCATAAGAGGATTTGCCACTTTCGTTGATCAAGCGCAAAATCTCTTTTGTATTCTTTTGATCCATTGCTTTTTCCATGTCTTCTACACGCTGGTTTTCTTTAAAAAAGTGAATGGCACGCAAAAGCGCTCTATCGTTTGAAATCTCATTTGCATGAGAGAGCACAGTGTCCAAAGAAGTTTGGGCGAGTATTTCTACACCACAAAGTTTTGCCACTTCCTTCATTTCAGAAGGCACAGCAGAGTATTCTGCGCTCAAATCAGAATGCCCTTTGCCTGTGTTCACAAGCACCACATCATAGCCAATTTGGTCAAAAGTAAAGTCTATTTTATGATACAACTCTTTTTCGTTTGAAAAATCCAACACGATAGGCCCACCCACAGAACAAGCAAGCTGATCCATCAGCCCTGAGCCTTTTGCCCAATACACATTTTCTGCAAATTGACCACATTTTGCATAATCAATATAAGTCATATTATCATCATTAAACAAGTGGTTGATGATGGTCATCACAAGCATTTCAAAAGAGGCAGAGGAGCTTACGCCAGCCGCAGGAATAACGGAGGACTGAACAGCTGCATAAAAGCCCGACACCTTGTACCCTGCCTTTTGAAGGGCTACAATCAGGCCTGCAATGAGTGAAATGGTGCCTTTGCACTTGGGCACTTCTTGCAATTTGCTCAATTTAAGAGAAAAAGGCTTTTTATAGCCCTCGGACACAATGGTGATCGTGTCTGAATTGTTTTTTTCAGCCACACCCACACTGTCCATCGTCACAGCACCTGCAATCACCTTGCCCCCATTGTGGTCCGTGTGGTTGCCAATAATCTCTGTGCGCCCCGAACACGTAAAATAGGAAAGCGCATCACCGTTTATCTTAAATGTATCTTCATAAAGTTTCTTTAAATTTGTAAGGCGACGCTTGCTATTTACAGTTTCTCCATATACTTTAAGCAACGTTTGGTCATTTGGAAAGCCCATACATCAACCCCCCACATCTATTTTCTGTTATATTGTACCTCCATTATACATCTTATGCCTTAATGATGTTGAGAAAAACAAGGAATATCTTGCGTGTACGCTTTTTATATGGTATAATCGTATGGAAAGAGGAGGTGCCTTATGCAGATTGTGACAGACAAAACCAAGAAAGAACTCAAGCAACACGGCAACACAGACTTTCCCCTTTTGGTGAGTAGAGAACGCTTATCCCGATACGAATCCGGTTCGTTCATGTGGCATTGGCACAAAGAAATGGAAATTACGTACATTGAAAAGGGTGAAATGCTCTATTCCGTCAACCATGAAACGTTTCATTTAAAGGAAGGGGACGTGATTTTTGATCAACCCAATGCGCTCCACTCTGGGCGCATGCACAATCATATAGACTGTGATTATATTGCGATTACATTAGACCTTTCTTATCTGTACGGCTCTAGTCAAAGCGTGCTATACAAAAAATACATTTTACCCCTTTTGTCCTCCTCAAACGGTGGCGTAGTGCTTGACCAAACTTGTGATTATCACAAAGAAGCCATCCAATACATCAAACAAATCATACAAGTCTATGAAAAAAAAGAGGACTTGATGGCACTGGATATTACCCTACTCCTATTCTCTGTCATACGCCTTTTGTACATTCATAGAGGGCAAGAAAATACATTGCCAACAGATAAAAGCAATTTAGAGCGCATTAGAAGCATTGTAGAGTACATCAAAATGCACTATCAAGAGAAAATCACATTGCAAGACGTTGCTCAAAATGTGCACATGTGTCGAAGCGAATGTAGTCGCCTTTTTTCTCAATACATGAAAGTGCCCCTGTTTGAATACGTGCTCGAATATCGCATTGAACAAAGTGTGTTTTTACTATTGCAAGATACACTATCCATCACAGAGATTGCCGAATTGGTTGGCTTTTCAGACTCCAATTACTTTTCCAAAGTTTTTTCACGCTTTAAAGGGTGCTCTCCAAGAAGCTTTAAAAAAATGCAAATTGAAACCACAAAAATATAAAAAAATCCCCTGTGCAAAAATTGATATGCGCAGGGGTTTTTGATGCAAAAATATTACATTTTAAGTTTGCCCTTTGTGCCGTTTAAAGACACGCCTTTTAAAATATCCGAATGGAAAGCAAAGCTATTGCTGTCCTTTTCTTCCTGTGCTTTTAAAGCGTAACCCACCATTTTTTCAATGAGTTTGGCATAGGGCATATCTGTTTCTTGCCACAAGTAATATGCCAAAGAGCCTGGAATGGTGTTGATTTCTGTGATATAAAAATTATCTGACAGTCTGTCAATCATAAAGTCAATACGCACAACGCCCTTACAGTCCATCGCACGGAAAATGTCCTTAGACAGTGCCTTGATTTGTTCTTTGAGCGTGTCTTCAATATCTGGGTTGGTGATACGGCGCAAGGATGCCATGCCCTTTGCGCCCCCACCCAAATATTTTTCAGAAAAATCGAGCATTGCACCGTTTGAAAGGGGCATTTCAAGCACAGAGGCATGAATATCATCATCAAAGCCCAACACAGAGCAGTTGATTTCAATAGGTTTATCCAAGCCCTTTTCTATCAGCACTCGGCGGTCATAAGAAAAGGCAACTTCAAGCGCTGCAATCAATTCACTACGGTCGCCTGCACGATTTACCCCGATAGAAGACCCCAAGCATGAAGGCTTTACAAACATGGGATAGGGAAGTTTTTGTTCGATATTTTGAAGCACTTTTTCTCTATCTTTTTCATACTCACTGCGCAGGGCATACGTGTCCTCCAACACAGGAAATTGCATGCCTCTAAAGAAGGTTTTCATGGCAATTTTATCCATACCAATCGCAGAGCTTGTAACGCCCGATGAAGTGTATGGTATGTCTGCCATTTCAAACAGCCCTTGAATAGAGCCGTCTTCGCCGTGCAAACCGTGCATCACAGGAATCATGCAGTCAATGTGTGCCACAATTTCTTCCTTTAAGCCCTTGAACAACCCCTTGCCATTTTCATAGTGAATGAGTGCATGAGAGCCTGCCACAATGTCTAAAGTGACACGCTGTAATTTGCTCTTAAAAGGGTCAAAATCAATATATGTATCCATATCCAAAAGTGCTTTCCCTGTGTACCATTCCCCTTTTTGTGTGATATAAATGGGGGTCACATCAAACATTTCCTTGTCCACAGCTTTGATCAACTGTACAGCAGAAATAATGGACACTTCGTGCTCGCACGTTCTACTTCCGTAAATTACCCCTAACATTTTCTTTTCCATATTATAGGTGCCTCCTCGTTTATGCGTAATGGTCGGGCAAATCGTTTTCATAAAGGATCACATCGCCCGCTTGTGAAATGCTATGTATAAATTGAACAGCTTCACTGAGTGCATCAAACACATGCACATTGCTTTCTAAAAAGCCTTTTTCCAAAAGCCCTTTTAAAATAGGCTCTGTATGTTTTTTACCCACCAACACAACGATGTCCACACAATCTGCCATATGCTGACCAAACTGATTGTTGTACATATCTTCATCTTTTCCAAGCTCCACCATGCCCGGAGTCACAATCACCCTGCGCCCCTGAAAGGCTGACAATATGTTGAGCGCTTCTTTGGAAGAATGAGGGTTGGTGTTAAAAGCATCGTCAATCACAGTGATTTGATTGGAGGTGGACACAATTTTCATTCTGTGTTCCACAGGCTCAAGGCTTGAAATGCCCAACACGATTTGGCGCATACTCAGCCCCAAATATTTAGACACTGCGCAGGACACAAGAATGTTGCTGATGTTGTGTTTGCCCAAAAGCTTTGTTGTAACTTGCACTTTTTCTTCGCCCTTTAAACAGAGCGTAAACGTGCTCCCTTGGCTCGACACTTGCACATCTTCAGCCCAAGCGTCTGATTGAATTGCACCGACTAAAAGCTTATTTTTATTTGTGTTTTGATACATTTGTGTAACAATGCCATCATCATTTAAAAACACACAAAGCCCATTTTCTCCAATGCTCTCTATCAGCTCATACTTTGTTTTTTTTATCCGATCGAGCGTATAAAACGTATCCAAATGTTGAGGGCCTACACTCGTCAAAATACCAATTTGAGGGTGCACAAGTGTACACAGTTCCTTGATTTCCCCCACATGGCGTGCGCCCATTTCCCCAATAAACACTTGGTGGCTCGTGTTCAAACGCTCTCTAATCACTCGTGTAAGCCCCATAGGGGTGTTAAAGCTCATGGGCGTTTTGAGCACATTATATTTTTGTTCAAGTAAATGAGAGAGCACAAACTTTGTGCTTGTTTTGCCATAACTCCCTGTAATGCCAATGCGAATTAAACGAGGGTTTGAAAGCAATTTCTTTTGCGCATCCTTAAAGTACATGCGTTGTATGCCCTTTTCAACAGGAAGGGCAAAGACAGCAGACAATGCAATGATAAAAGGCAACACAAAAGGTAAAACTGCCACATATAATAAGGAAATGTGAAATAACAATATAGAAAACACACTTAAAAAGAGTGCTAAAAAACAATACAAACGCTTGATGCGTGCTGTTTTAACAAAGGGCTTTTTTTCAGCCGTATGATAGCATACTTTGAGTATCATATACCCTGCAACAGCCAAAAGCACTGAAAACCCGACAGACAATAATATTTGAGGTATTAGGTGCGAAAAAGAAACTTCGCTCGGGATGATATTATACCCTATCCCACGCAAAGCAAAAAGCATTTGATAGCCAAGAAAGAGCACAAGAGAGAGTACACTGTATATAAAGCAAGGAAAAAACACTTTTTTCGCTTGACGATTTAACGTTTTAAAATATCCTTGAAATTGATAACTTTCAAGCTGAAAGTAATGTAATGCACGGTGGGTTACAAAAAAGCAACCGACCATCAACCCAATAACAGGGAAAAACTGAAACAACCTTGATACCATTTCGTTCATACATTCATTCCTTTAAGTTAAAAAAGCTTTTAATATTGTGGCAAACCGTTGAGGTTGGCGCAAATACGCAAAATGATCTTGATTTTCAAACACCACAAGGCCACAATCCTTGATTTCTTTTTCCATTTTTTGCCCCATCCATAGGGGTGTAGCGCTGTCATTTTCCCCAAACACAAGCAATGTAGGGGCTTTTATGTCCTTAAGACAGGGCGTCAAATCTTCATTGACAATTTTTACAAATGTCTTTTTCATGTCATCATCTAAAGCATTATAGTCTTTAGACCCATATTTTTGTTGCAATGTTTTGTGTAATTTATTTGCCAAAATAGAAAGTACAGGCACTTTTTGAAACTTTTCAAGCATTGCCTTTTTCTTTTTGAAAGAGAGCGTTCTCTGTTTCTGTGCTTCTGTTTGCACAGGTTTTATGCCTGCTGCCCCTGTTAAGAGCAGACGATGCACTTTTTCGGGGAAATGAGAGGCAATATAGATGGCAACACGTGCGCCAAAAGAGTGCGCCACAATGTCCACAGGGGAAAGGGAAAGAGTATCCATCAATGCCATGGTCATTTGAGCAAAGTCCTGAACGCCCCAAGGTTCATTTGGTTTGTCTGACAGCCCATGCGCAGGAAAATCCAACACAGTCACTCTGTAATTGTCTTTCACAAGGTTTATAATCTGTTCAAAATGCTTTGTACTGCAACCCCAGCCATGCAGAAAGAGCACATCTTTTCCTTGCCCTGTCTGTTCGTAATGCACATTGACACCTTGATAAACCATCTGCACAGCTTTGTCTTCCTTTCGTTGCCCTTTACAATCATAGCATATGACAAATTGCCTTTGTTCATACTTTTATATCAGCCAAATATAGCGTACTTTTTCTCTCGACCCCGAACACACAATGCGTTGTTCTCTGGGCACTGGCGCAATGCGTTCAAGCACGCACCCAAGCTTTTCACACGTTTTTCTCGATGCAACATTGTCCACATCTGTGGTGATCACAAGGGACTTGTACTTGAGTTCTTGAATAAGAGGCTTTATAATTTGACATGCCCTATATGCGTAGCCATGCCCTCTATACGCCTGTTCTATTCTATACCCGATGTGCCCAAGATAGTACAGGGCAGGGCTTTCACCCATTCTTAAACTGATGTACCCCACATATTTTTTTGTTCTACGCAAATAGATGTAAAACAAAAATCCGTCTTGAATGCCACAAGATGCGTCAGACACATCATCGTCTGACAAGTATAAATCCAACACATCATCATGGAACGTTACACGGCGAAACATCAAAGAAAAATAGTTTGCTAAGCTCATAAAGCTCCTTTAATTTTTGCATGCACTTGCGCCCTCTTTTTTGAAGGCAGCAAGTGCATACAACAAATATTAACCTTCTACGAGTTCCAAAGTATCTCTTGCGATTGCAAGTTCTTCATTAGTGGGGATAATGAGCACTTTAACTGTGCTGTTTTCGCCAGAAATGTCCATTTCTTTGCCTCTGATTTTGTTCTTTTCTTTATCAATAGAAATGCCCATAAATGCGAAGTTTTCAATCACTTGTTCACGAAGCACAGCATTGTTTTCGCCAATACCCGCAGTAAATACGATAACATCCACGCCTTTTAACACAGCCATGTATGCGCCCACGTATTTACGAATGCCTTCTACTAACATATCCATTGCAATCTGTGCATCTTCATTGCCAGCAGCAGCTGCATTTTCAACATCTCTTGCATCACTGCTCACGCCTGAAATACCTAATAAACCACTCTTTTTGTTTAAGATTTCGAGCATTTCATTGACATCAATACCATCTTGATTGCAGATGTATTGAACAACAGCAGGGTCCATGCTCCCAGAACGTGTACCCATCAAAAGCCCTTCAAGAGGGGTGATGCCCATGGAAGTATCTACGCACTTGCCGTGATCTACTGCAGCGATGGAAGAACCATTGCCCAAGTGGCAAGTAATAATTCTAAGATCTTCCTTCTTTTTGCCAAGGAACTCAGCAGCACGAGCACTCACATAACGGTGCGATGTGCCGTGGAAACCATAGCGGCGCACTTTTAAACGTGTGTAATAATCCTTTGGCACACCATAGCGATATGCTTTTGGAGGCATGGTCATGTGGAAAGCAGTGTCAAACACAGCCACCATGGGAGTGTTTGGCATCACCTTTTGGCAGGCACGAATGCCCATCAAGTTGGCAGGGTTATGCAAGGGGCCCAGTGGGATATTTTCTTCAATTGCATCTTCCACTTCTTTGGTCACAATCATAGACTTTGTGAAGTTGGGGCCACCATGGAGCACACGGTGCCCAACTGCGCCAATTTCGTCCATATGCACCACTACACCATGGTCTTTGTCTGTCAATGCTTTGAGCATTTCCTCTGTTGCAGCCACATGGTCATCCATCTTTGTTTCGAGCACAAATTCTTGACCTTTAGCCTTATGGGTCAGCTTGCTACCTTCAATGCCGATGCGCTCCACCAGTCCTTTTGCAATGGTGCTTTCATCTTCCATATCAATCAATTGATACTTGAGGGAAGAGGAGCCTGCATTCACAATCAGAATTTTCATAAAGCGAATTCTCCTTTAGTTATATTACTTAATAATTTCACCCATTGTATTGCGACCGCAACATGCAGCGTTGCTTTCGTCTGTGTCAATGTGCATAGCGAGTGCGAAATTGTTGTTCACACGCACGACAACGTCAGAAAAAGTAAGCGCTCTGCCTTCTGTTTCCACTTTAACAGACACAATTTCTTTGTCAGCCACAGAAAATTCCTGTGCATCTTTTTCTGTCATGTGGATGTGACGCTTTGCAGCAATTACGCCTTCTGTCAAAGTCACTTCCCCTTTAGGGCCTACGATTTTGCATGCACCCGTGCCAGCGATGTCGCCAGATTCACGGATGGGCGCATTGACACCAATGCTACGAGCATCTGTTAAAGAAATTTCAACTTGTGATGCATTGCGCACAGGGCCTAAAATGGACACGCCTGAAAGCGTTTTCTTTTCGCCCACGATGTCTACACGTTCGTTGGAAGCATATTGCCCAGGTTGGGACAACATTTTCTTCACCGTGAGTTCATAACCTTCTCCAAAAAGTACTTCTAAATCTTTCTTAGAAAGATGCACGTGACGTGCAGATGTTTCAACTAAAACCTTTGCCATACGAAAAACACTCCTTCTGTGTATTTATACCACATACTATTATCGCACGAACTTGCAAATCATGCAAGCAATTTTTGATATTTTTATTACTTTTTTCTATTTTTCTGTTAAAAATAGCTTAATAAGCGCTTGTGTGCCCTCGTTTTCCATCCCTTTTTCACTCAATTGTTCATATTCTTTTAAAACTGTGTTGAGTACAGGGAGAGAAATGCCCTTTTTTTCTGCTTCGTTTTTTGCAATCATCATGTCTTTTATAAAGTGCTTTACAAAAAATCCAGGCGCAAAGTCATTTTTGAGCACACGAGGTGCCATGTGTTCCAGTTGCCAGCTGTACGCTGCGCCCCCTTTGATGGCTTCTATCATTTTTTCACTGTCTAAGCCCACATTTTGTGCGTACACAAGCGCTTCCGTATAGGCAGCTGTTGCACCCAACACACACAGCTGATTGCAGGCTTTTGTGTGTTGACCGTTTCCAGCTTTTCCCATATAGTGCACACTCTTTGAAAATGCCAAAAGCAATTCTTTGACTTGTTCAAACGCCTTTTCATCCCCACCCACCATGGTGGTGAGCGTGCCATTTTTTGCGCCTATATCGCCACCCGACACAGGGGCATCCAAGGCAGACAGGTTTTTACTTTTTGCTTTTTCATAGATTTTTTTGCTCAAAGAAGGAGAAGACGTGGTCATATCGATCAATATGCACCCTGCTTTTGCACTATCCAAAATCCCTCTTTCATTGAAATAAATTTCTTCTACATCTTGAGGATACCCCACCATGGTCAACACAACATCTTTATTTTGCACACATTTTTCAATGCTATCACAAGGAATAAGCCCTTTATCTCTCAATTTTTCTGCCTTTTCCATGTGCCGATTGTACACGTACACTTGATGCCCTTTGTTGTGCAAATGCAATGCCATTGAACTACCCATAACACCTGTTCCGATAAATGCAATGTTCATACTTTTTTCCTTTCCATATCTTCTAAATGTACAATTTGAGCGTGCAACAATGCCCCTTCTTTTTCATCGTGCGTAGACAAAATCACATGCCTTTTTGTGTTTAAAATCTGCTGTGCGCACACAGCCTTTGTGTCCTCATCCAAGCCCTTAAAAGGTTCATCCAAAAAGAGAATGTCGGATGGATAAAGGAGCGCACGAGCAAGCGCCACACGCCGTTTCATGCCCCCACTTAAATCGCTGATTTTACTTTTCACCTGTTCTATTTTTAGGGCGTGGAGCAATTTTATCGCTTCTTGTTCGTTGCCTACAAGCGCAACATTTTGCAAGCAATTCAGCTCTTTAATCAAGCGATCTTCTTGGAACAAAAAGGAGATTGTTTGATGATTTTGCACTTTAAACTCGCCATGCAGTTTGGGGATTAACTGCGCTAATGTGAGTAACAACGTGGTTTTCCCTTTGCCAGATGCCCCCATGAGCGCATAATTTTCCTCTTTAAAAGAGAAAAACAAATGCTCTAACACAGGCACATTGTTGTACCCAATGGCTAAATCCTTCATTTCAATCATGCGTTTTTCTCCTTATTCAAAAAGTATTTAAGCGCTTTTTCAATGAGAATAGAAAGCAGGATAACAACGAGCGTAAACGCAAATAATTCAGGTGTTTCAAGGTACACTTTGGCATCTTGTAGCCTTGAGCCTACGGCGAACATAGGCCGACTAATCACTTCTGCTGCAATGCCCGATTTCCACGCAAACCCAAGCCCTGTAACCAAGGACACCTTTAAAAAAGGACGCACAGAAGGCAGATAGATATACAAAAACTTTTTCTTATTTGAAAAAGAATATGCCTTTGCCATTTGCAATAGCTTTTTGTCTGTTTTTAATATGCCCATTTGTACGTTTTCCCACACGATGGGGAGCACCATCAAAAAAGAAATAAAAATCGGCACATTGTCCTTTCTTATCCACAAAAGCACGAGGATAATGAAAGAGGACACGGGTGTTGCACGTATGATTTTTTTAATGGGTGCAAGTAAAATGTCTACATTTTTTAAAAAGCCACACAGCATACCCAATAACGTGCCCAAAATTCCTGCGCACATAAACCCTGTAATCACTCGATACAGTGTTGAAAAGATATCTTGCCAAAACGCTTGCGTTTGTATGAGTTGAAAAAGCGTTTGACACGTTACAAAAGGAGAGGGAAACAACAAAGGTTGCGCCACAAAGTGTGCACAAACACCCCACACAATCACCCAAAAAAGAAGGGAAAATCCCTGTACAAGCTTGTTTTTCATTGCACACCTCCTTTTTCTTTCCTATAATAAAATACAACATTTTTTGTATTTCGTCAACCAAAAAATGACTTTAAAGTGAAACAAAAAAGGCTTTTATGCGCAACTGTGCATTTTTCACACGCAATTGCTCAAAAAGCCTTTGTACAATTTTGTTTCGATATACAATCGTTACATTTTAAATGTTTTTACAATTGTTTTTTTAGAAGGAGATAAAAGCATAGCACACAAAATACCTACCACACCTTGGAGCACATTGGGAATCACGCTCCCTGTTGCAGCCGGCACCCCGTAAGTAAAGCTTTCAAAAGCAAAATACCCCAGCACCATGATCAATTCTGCCAACCCAAACACAAGGATTTTGCTCCACACACTGTCTTTGCACTTTAAAATCAAACAGCCTGCCACAACCCCCATTGCACCCTTTATAAAAAAAGTGATGAGCGCATATTGCATATACCCTGAAATCACGTCTGCAAGCGCACTCCCAATGGCGGCCGCAATGCCTGCCCAAGGTCCAAAAAGAAGTGCACCAAATAAAATGACGGCATCTCCTAAATTGGCATACCCAATTGCAGTGGGCACACGAACAAACATGGTAAACACAGTAATCAGCGCAGATAAAACAGCTAAGAAAACAATCTTTTTGGTGTTACATTTCATCATCATTTCCCCCTTTTCCGTAGGATAGTATACTCACTTTTGCATTTTGTGTCAAGCTTTTTAAATAAATTTGTTTTTCTTTATAAATACCCCTTGAATATTTTATGCATTATATGTTATAATTTGGGTAGTGGAGGTCATTATGTCTTTAGAAAATTTCTTTTTATTTACAAACCCTCGTCGGGCGGAATGTCTTTCTTGCACACAGCGCATTGCAAACACCTTGCATCAAAAGGGGCTACAAGTATTTTGTGAAAAAGCGCTTTGCCAAAGCCTCCCCTTTGCACATTCTCTTTCCTTGTCTAAACTGTCATCCAAAATCCACATGGTACTTTCTGTGGGAGGAGATGGCACTTTGTTGCGCATTGCACCTTATGCGGCGCAAAAAAACATTCCACTTTTGGGTGTGCACATGGGCACAATTGGCTTTTTAATGGAAATTGACGATGTGCACATTGAAAAAGCCATTGAAAACTTATTAACGCATAATTATTTTTTAGAAAAACGCATGATGCTTTGCGCTTCCATTCAAGGGCATAAGAAGCTTTATGCGCTCAATGATTTTTCCCTCACAAGAGGTGATTTCCCTGGCGTTATTCAAATGCAAATACACTCAAATGATGAGTTTGTGTACACGTTGACAGGAGATGGCGTGCTTTTATCTACGCCAACTGGGGCGACAGCGTATGCGCTTGCTGCTGGGGCACCCATCATTCACCCTGATTTAGAGTGCCTTTTAATCACCCCCCTTTGTGCAAGAGAAATGCTTGCAAAGCCCGCCCTCTTTTGTTCAGATGCATGCATCACATTAAAAACAAAGGAATGTGCGCTTAAAAAGCCCAACTTTTCAGTAGATGGGCAAATCAAAATTCCTTTGACATTTGATCAAGAGATACACATTCAAAAAGCAAATTTTTACGCTTCTTTTGTGCGTTTTTCAAAATCCGACTTTTTTACTCAGTTGAAAACAAAGCAAGCACATTGGAACCATTTATCCATTGATATCACAGAATTTTAATATAACATCGGAGGCACTTTTTCATGAAAAACGCACGTCAAACAGCCATTTTATCCCTCATCCAAAAAAAGGAAATTGAAACGCAAGAAGAGCTTGCCACAGAGCTTAAAAATATGGGCATTTTAGTCACACAAGCAACCGTGTCCAGAGACATCAAGGAACTTCGTTTGCTTAAAGTGCTCTCTGCGCACGGAGGGTATAAGTATGCCACGCAACAATCGGGCAACCACGGTTTGTCCGAACGCTTTGCACGCATGTTTATAGACTCTGTATTGTCCATTCAACAGTCCAAAAACATCATTGTGATTAAAACACTCTCAGGCAGTGCAAACGTTGCGGCAGAAGCCATTGACAATATGAACATACCTCAAATCATCGGTACAATGGCAGGGGATAACACTGTGCTCGTGGTGGTAGATGAAAACACTGACCCCAAAGATATCGTTGCACAGTTTAAGGACTTGTTGCACTAAACAAAGCAGATTAAAAGAAAGGGCTTACTTAAAATGCTCCAGTCATTAACCATCAAAAGCATTGCTTTAATAGATAACTTGACCGTCTGTTTTTCAAACGGTTTCAATGTGTTGACGGGTGAAACAGGTGCAGGTAAATCCATCATTGTGGATGCGCTTACTCTTTTATTGGGTGGAAAATTTCAAAAAGAGCTCATTCGTACAGGCGCACAAAAAGCATATGTAGAAGGCACATTTACATTAAGTGATTGCCCTTTGCTCCAGCCCATTTTAAAGGAAGAATTGCTTATAGAAGACACTTCAGAGAGCATTATTTTATCTAGAGAGGTAAACACTTTGGGGCGCTCTATCTGCCGAATAGAGGGGGTACACGTGCCTCTCCAAAAATACCGTGAAGTCACTGCACGCCTGATGGACATTCACGGTCAACATGAACACCAATCCTTGATGCAGGAGAAAAACCACCTCACACTTTTGGATGATTATGGCGATAAAAACCATCTTTCTCTCCTTGAAAGCACCAAAACCACGTATCAAATTTATCATAAAATACTGGAAGAAAAGCTTCAATTAGAAAAAAAGCTTGCCCAAAAAAAAGAAATGCTTGATTTATGGCGCTTTCAAAAGAAGGAAATCGAGCAAGCCAAACTGACTTTGGGCGAAGAAGATGCGCTTAAAAACGAACTTCAAAAGAGTAGATATTTTGAAAAAATAAAAGAAAAATTAAGCATCGCCTATGATGTGCTCTATGAAGGCGATGAAGAAAGCCCTGCGCTCTCTCTGTTAAAAAGAGCAGATGAAGCGCTGAACGACATATTGTCTTATGATGACACATTGTCCCCTTTAAAAGAGCGCATCAACAGTTTGTATTACGAAACGGAAGACATTGCGCTCACCATTAAAGACAAAATGCACGCTTTAGAGTATGACGATGATGCCATAGATAAAATGAGTGCACGTTTGGACGTGCTCAAGCGTTTGTTTAAAAAACACGGTGCATCTTCTAAAGATGTGTTGGATAAATTAGATGAAATCAACCAAAATTTAAGCATGTTTGAAAATGCAGACGACTCTCTATGTTTGCTCTTAGATCAGTTAAAAAAGGCGCAAAAAGCTTTTGACGAACAAGCGCTTTTACTCTCTAACTCAAGGCATATTCTAAAACAACAATTAGAAGAAAGCTTGGAAAAGCAATTGAGCGAACTGAACATGAAGGGCACACGCTTTGAAGTGTGCTTGTCCTCCTCTACCCCTTCTTCAAGTGGTGTGGATGCTTGCGTATTCATGATTGCACCCAATAGAGGAGAAAAGCTCCAATCTTTGGCGCAAACAGCCTCAGGAGGCGAATTATCTCGCCTGATGCTTGCATTAAAATCCATCACTGCTTCAAAATCCCTCATTCCATCCATGGTGTTTGATGAAATTGACACAGGCATTAGTGGGCGCACAGCGCAAGTCGTGGCAGAAAAAATAGCGGACATTGCACGCTTTCACCAAGTATTGTGTGTCACCCATTTAACGCAGATTGCTGCCATGGCGCACGAACAATACTTAGTTCAAAAAGAGTTTGACGGTGAAAGAACATTGACGCACATCAAGCATTTATCCCTCAAAGAACGCACTGAAATATTAGCCACCATGCTCAGTGGCTCTGCTGTACAAAGTCAAAGTGCTTTAAAACACGCAAAAGAGCTTTTAAAAGATGCAAAAGACTATTATGAACAACAATAAAAATTCACATCTAAAGGAGGCACTCTTTCCATGAAAAAAAAGCCCAATGTACTCTTTTTACTCACGGATGACCAACGCTTTGACACCATTCATGCGCTTGGAAATGAACAAATCATCACCCCCCATTTGGATGCCTTGGTAAACGATTGCACATCTTTTACGCATGCGCACATTCCCTCGGGCACTTCAGGCGCTGTGTGTATGCCCAGTCGTGCCATGATTCACACAGGCAGAACGCTCTATCATTTAAAGGATAGAGGAGAAACGCTCAACAAAGAGTTTACTTTATTGGGCGAAACAATGCAAAAAGCAGGGTATAACACGTATGGCATTGGCAAATGGCACAATGGCCCTGATGCCTTTAACCGTTCCTTTATGGATGGTGATAAGATTTTCTTTGGGGGCATGGATGACCACTGGAATGTGCCCATCAACACGTATGACAAAACAGGCGCATATGCACAAAGATATAGAAGATGCCCTAATATGCTCTTTTCAAACAATACATTTGAAAGCATTTCAAATTGCGAC
Organism: uncultured Oscillospiraceae bacterium; assembly: GCA_964439755.1. Taxonomy (GTDB): domain Bacteria; phylum Bacillota; class Clostridia; order Christensenellales; family Aristaeellaceae; genus CAYTPJ01. Next base: position 1,147 of record CAYTPJ010000039.1, on the reverse strand, counting down.
ACACAGCGTGGCGTACACTCTACCGACCTTTTTTCTAAAACTGCCGTAGACTATATCCAAAATTACAATCAGCAAGACCCCTTCTTTATGTACGTAGCATTTATGGCCCCTCATGACCCTCGCACCATGCCTCAAATGTTTAAAGACATGTACACCCCGGAAAACATCAAAGTGCCTGAAAACTTTATGGAAGAACACCCCTTTGACTATGGTGTGTCAGACATTCGTGATGAAGTGCTCACCCCCTACCCACGCACAAAAAAAGAGGTGCAACGCCATTTAGCAGAATATTATGGCATGATTTCACATTTGGATGCTCGTATTGGCGACATCATTCAAGCATTAAAAGACAAGGATATGTATGAAGACACCATCATTGTGTTGGCAGGCGACAACGGCTTAGCACTTGGTCAACACGGCTTGTTTGGGAAGCAAAGTTGCTATGAACACAGCATTCGCATACCCCTCTTGTTGAAAGGCCCTGGCATTCCAAAAAACAAGCAAACGGATGCTTATGTGTACTTGTTAGACATTTACCCCACATTGTGTGACCTATTGGACATTGAAATTCCTCCATCTGTGGACGGAAAAAGCTTTTTGAATGCGTTGTTGCAAGACGATCCAGGCAGACCCTACATTTACGCAGGGTATGACTATCAAGTGCGCTCTGTGAAGGACAGGCAATATAAGTACATCGAATATCGCTACCAAAACACTCGCCATGAACAGCTTTTCGACTTGACAGCAGACCCTTGTGAAATGCACAATTTAGCTTCTGTACATCCTGATATTGTGAAAAATTTACAACAAAAAATGATTGAATTTTGCGTTTCATGGGAGGAGCTTTCTCACCCTGTGGGCAAAGAGTTTTGGGCACAGAACGTATAAAATTTTTTCCAGTCGACTTCCTTTTATTTTTACAAAATTTAAAAGGGGTCGGCTTTTCTTTAAAAAGGAGGTCATATTATGCAAAAGAAACCCAATATACTTTTTTTACTTACGGACGACCAACGCTTTGACACCATACATGTACTGGGCAATGATGACATCATCACCCCTCATTTAGATGCCCTTGTAAGAGAAAGCACAACTTTTACACATGCGCACATCCCCTCTGGCACCTCAGGCGCTGTGTGTATGCCCAGTA
>CAYTPJ010000038.1:14633-17644 GCA_964439755.1 uncultured Oscillospiraceae bacterium | reverse complement strand
GCTCTTTTTGAGGATTGTCAAAAATCTGTTCAGGCGTACCTTCTTCGTAAATGATGCCCTGATCCATGTAGAAAATACGGGTGGACACATCCCGTGCAAACTTCATTTCATGCGTTACAATCATCATGGTCAACCCTTGCTCTGCCAAGCGACGGATAACTGCCAACACTTCGCCCACCATGGTGGGGTCAAGCGCAGACGTAGGTTCGTCAAAGAGGATGATTTCAGGGTTCATAGCAAGCGCACGAGCAATGGCAACACGCTGTTTTTGCCCCCCTGACAGTTCATCGGGGTATGACAGTGCCTTTTCCCTAAGCCCTACCATGCTGAGCAGTTCCAAGCCCCGTTCGTATGCCTTTTCCTTGCTTTCGTGCAGTATTTGAACAGGCGCCAGCATGATGTTTTCAATGATCATCAAATGCGCAAATAGGTTAAAGGACTGGAACACCATGCCCATCTTTTGGCGCACTTTGGGCACATCACACTTTTTGTCCGTAATTTCGTCTTCTTCCACTCGGATGGTGCCAGAAGTGGGTGTTTCAAGCAAGTTTAAGCAACGGAGTAAGGTGGATTTCCCTGTGCCAGAAGGGCCAATGATGGAGATGACTTCACCCTTTTTGATTTCCACATTGACATCTGTTAAAGGGGTCACGTTCGGGTATTCTTTTCTTAAATGTTCAATTGTAATCATGATTTTTTTCCTCCCTCAAGCTTAATTACACGCTTGCGCTGCTTCGGGTCTATCTTCTTTTCAAGGAATGTCAACACACTGGTGAGCATCCAAGCAAGCAAGAAGTAAATGATTGCACTTACAATGAGTGGGAAAAATGCGTCATAGGTACGGCTTCTAATGATGTCGCTCATTTTGGTCAAGTCCTGAATGGTGATGTACCCCACCACAGAGGTCATTTTAACCAAGGAAATGAACTCGCCTTTGTACACGGGGAGGAAATGCTTTGCAGCTTGTGGCAACACGATTTTGACAAAGCTCTTTGTTTTGGTAAACCCAAGCGCCAAAGCGGCTTCCGTTTGCCCCTTGTCCACAGCGTCAATGCCTGTACGAATCATTTCAGATACGTAGGCTGCAAAGTTTAAGCCAAACCCAATCACAGCTACGTAAATGGCATTGATATCAGACGATCCAAATATGAGGTAATACAATATCATGAGCAACACCACAATAGGTGTACCTTGAATGAGGCGAATGTATACCTTTGCCGTTGTGCTCGCAAGCCCCAAGTGCGAACGACGCATTAAGCAAATGAGGAAGCCCAATATCGTGCCCACAATGGCAGAGAGTATGGAGATTAAAATCGTGGTCCAAATACCTTGGAGAATGAGCTTATAGCGATCTTCCTTAATAAAGTTATTGGTAAAACTATTTTGAATGGAAGCAAAGAAATTGGGCTTTGCAACTTCTTTGATGCTATCTTCTCTGTACATGATCACCACACCACCGTGGTAGTTTGGCTCTGTAAACAGTACACTCTTTGCTCTTTCTTCTGTAATTGTGATACATCCAAAAGCAATGTCAGATTTTCCAGAAACAAGGCTAGGAATAACTGCGCCGAAGTCCATCGTTGTCACTTCTAAGTCATAGCCATTTTGCAAGCAGAAAGCGTAAAGGATATCGAGGTCATATCCCACCACTTGATTGTCTTTCACATAGGTAAAGGGTTCTGTATCGGGAGAACAAGCGACGACAATCAAGCCTTTTTCGTTTTTAAGCTTGCTGTAATCAGGCGCTTTTTTAACGTTCTCATTTTCACCATACCATTTTTTGTCATACTCTTTAATTTTCCCTGTTTGATGGAGCGAGAGAATAAAAGCGTCTAATTCTTTCTTTAACATTTCCCCACGTTCGGATTTTTGCAATGCAAATGCGTAACTTTGGTCAAGGAGCTTTGCATTTGAGAAGGTGAGCTTGGGGTTGGTTTTTCTGATCATACGTGCGAGGGGTTCATCCATCACAAAGCCGTCCACTTTTCCAATGTCCAAAGCAGTTGCCATATCAGGGATGGTGTTATAATACACGATTTCGGGGTTTTTGATGTATTCATTTGTCAAAGCGTCAAAGGTTGTGCCCGTTGGCACGCCCATTTTTTTGCCATCAAACTCAGAGGCGAAAAGGGGCACATTTTTGTTGGCTTTTGCCGTCACCATGACAATGCCACCCTTATAGTTGGGGGAGGTGAAATGCACGCTCTTTTGACGTTCTTCTGTAATTGTGATGCATCCACAGCCAATGTCGCTTTTGCCTGTCACAATGCTTGGAATGACAGCGCCAAACTCCATGGTAAGCACTTCTAATTTGTATCCATTTTCCAAGCAGAAATGATAGAGCACATCCAAGTCATACCCCACCACTTCATTGTCTTTCATATAGGTGAAAGGTACGATGTTAGGAGATAAGGAAACTTTAATCGTGCCCTTTTCTCCTGTGAGTTTGGAATAATCTGGGGGCAACTTTACGCTTTCGTCCTTTCCAAACCACCTATCGTCAAACACTTTGATTTTACCACTTGCTGTCAGTTCGTCCAAGTATGCGCTCACTTCTTTTTGAAGCTTTTCACCTTCTGGTGACTTTTGCGTAACGTAAGCATACCGTTCATCCAAAACTGGCTCATTTATAAAAGTGATTTTATCATTTTCATTCGTCATGACACGTGCTATGGGCTGGTCTGTTAAAAATCCCTTGATTTTGTTTTGCGTAATGGCTGTTACCATGTCTGCATAGCTGTTGTAATAGAAAAGTTGTGGGTTGTCAACAAACCTCTTTGAGTACTCGTCTAAAAGAGTGCCTGTGAGCACGCCCAATTTTTGATTGGCATATACTTCAAACAAGTCGTTGGAGGTTTCTGTTACTTTTTGTGCATCTTCTGCTCTGTGCACAATGACCACGCCACCATTGTAATCAGGCTCTGCAAACAGCACGCTCTTTGCTCTTTCTTCTGTTACCGTGATGCATCCAAAGCCTATGTCAGATTTTCCAGATACAACGTTTGGAATAA
>CAYTPJ010000038.1:0-14533 GCA_964439755.1 uncultured Oscillospiraceae bacterium | reverse complement strand
ACTTCTACTGTTTGGGCTTTTTGCGTTACCTTAGGCGCATCTTCTGCTCTGTGCATGATGACCACGCCACCATTGTAGTCAGGCTCTGCAAACAGCACACTCTCTGCTCTTTCTTCCGTCATGGCAATGCATCCAAAGCCTATGTCGGATTTGCCTGATACAATACTGGGAATAATGGCGATAAAGTCCATCGCTTTTGCGTCTAACTTATACCCATTTTCCAAACAGAAGTTGTAGAGGATATCCAAGTCATACCCCACCACTTCATTGTTTTTTATATAGGTAAAAGGCGCAGCTTCAGGGAAACAAGCCACTTTAATCGTGCCTTTTTCTCCTGTCAGTTTGCTATAATCAGGCGCCACTTTAACGCTTTCATCACTGCCAAACCATTTTGCGTCATATTCCTTTAATTTCCCTGTTTGGGCGAGATTTAAAATGTAAGCATCTACTTCTTTTTTGAGTGCTTCCCCTTTTTCTGACGGTTGGAGCACAAACGCATAGCTTTGCGCAATGACCACATCTCTTGAGAAGGTGAGATTGGGGTTTGCCTGTTCGATGGTACGTGCAATGGGCTCATCCATCAAAAAGCCGTCAATCTTTTTAATGTCCAAAGCGAGTGCCATGTCAGCGACTGTGTTGAAATACACCGTTTCACTGCTGTCTATATGCTCTGTTGTCAAAGCATCCAGCGTTGTGCCTGTGAGTATGCCCATCTTTTTGCCTGCAAAGTCAGCAGGTGTAAGCGCAACTTTTTCAGTTGTTTCTGCTACTTCTACTGTTTCTACTGGTTGAGTTTTTTGGGCTGCGTCTTCTTTGCGCACCACAAGCACCGTTTCAACATCGACATATGATTCGGACATGTCCATGGGTTCACGGCGTTCTTTGGTCGCAAAAAGCCCACTCATCACATAGTCTACTTTGCCACTCACGCATGCAGCCACAATGCTCGACCAGTCAAACGTCATAATTTCTATTTCGGCATTTGCATAGAGAGCAAAGCGTTTTATCATTTCAATTTCAAAGCCCCAAAGCTCTGTGTCCTTATAGAAAGTATAAGGCTCAAACAGCCCTGTGGTGCCCACTTTGATTTTAAGTGTGGGGTTTTTAGGCGCCTCAATTTCAGGCATGGTATAGTCCAAGTCTTCCACCCAACGGCTATACATGTCTGCCAAAGTGCCATCTGCTTTGATTTGCGCTAAGAAATCTTCAATGAGCTTTAAAGGCTCGTTGATCTTGGATTTTCTGCTAACGCCAAATACCATATCGCCCGTTGTACCAATTGTGCCATCTAACACAGTAAGGTCGGGCGTAGCTCTCAAGGCGCAACGCACACTGCTTAAATCTGTCGCAAAAGCATCTGCTTTTTTGCTCGACACAGCCAGCATACCGTCCGTCAAAGAATTTACGTAGATAAATTTAGCGTTGGGCAATTCATCCAGCGCATTTTGTTCCGTCACTGCGCCTGCTTCTACAGCAATGGTATATTCCTTGCTGTTCAGCTCCAAAGGGTCAACGAATTTGCCTGCCTGTGCACCACTCATGCTACACGTGAGCACAAGGAGCACAACGAGGAGCAAAAAGGTGTTCAACTTTCTCATGGTGTCATTCCTCCTATGTATTTTATTCTGTCACAATTTTTGGGTAACAACAATGTCCTTTTTCCAAAGTCACATTCTCTGTCAACTCGAAATCAGCGTACTGGCAATACCAACATTCTTTCGTGGGCACACTGTCTGCACGACGTTTTTCAAAAAAAGGGCAACTATCTCTTGGCGAAATCTTGTTCTTTGGTTGTTTTTTAGAGTCTGCCTCCCTCATTTTGCCTTGCTCCTTTCAATGATCATAAATTGGATGAAACAAATCGAATGAAAATAAATCCATGCTCGATGAATATCCATATTATAACAAAAAATCACCCTTTTGGGTGATTTTTGGGATATATCGCACTTTTTAGGGATATATCGCACTTTTTTTATGCATTGTCCTTGTTTTTTTCTTGTTGGACAGGCAAATTGAGCGATAAACGCACAGTAAAAACCCCTTCTGAAACGTCAAAATCCACTTCGCCATGATAGCGCTCTACACAGTTTAAGATGCTGAAAATGCCAATGCCGTTGTTTTCCTTGTTTTGAGGCAACCCTTTGCTACTCAGTTTCACATTTTTTAAACACGTGTTTTGGCAAAACAGGAGCAAACGACCGTTTTTTTGCATCATTTTAAGGTGTACAAAAGGGTGTTTTTGTTTGGACAAAATGCACGCATGAAAAGCGTTTTCCAATACGTTGGAAAGCATTGCCACCATGTCCGTAGATTTCACCGAACAATCTTCTTGCACATTTATTTCCACTTGAAAATCGATGTTGCTCATCTTGGCTTTTTGGCTCATTGCAGACAAAATGCTGTTGACAACGTCATTGTTGGAAAACCGTTTGAATGCAACGTCCGAAGCGTTGTTTTCATAGTCTGTCAAGTATTCAAAAAGCGCTTGTCTGTTATTGTTTTTCACATATTCTAAAATCACCATGTTGTGGTGCCTAAAGTCATGCCGAGTGCGTTTGGCTTCTTCTTCTGCCTTTCGCATGTCCTTGAGTTGGTGTTCGTAGAGCATTTTAAGCAGGATTTCTTGCTTATTTTGCGCAATGGTGTTCATGTAATAAATCGTTCTAAAAATAGCGACATACGCTATAAACAAAAGCAACACGAGCATACACCCAAAGAGCAAATCTTCTTCCTGCATTTTCCACACATTATCAAAAACAACAAGCTTTGACGTAATAATCAGTGCAAGTGTTAAGCTCAAGGACGTTAAATACCACCACTGTTTTTTCTCTTTAAAATCAATGTTTTTCATGTCATAACCGGGGTTTCTTTTATATAGGTAGAGAATGCCCATATATACGATTGTTTGAACGAGGTAACTGACGTTTAAAGAGTCTATGTTAAACAGCCTGCAAAAGAGCACACCCAAGGAAAATGCTGCTACAAATATGTTTAAAAACATGGAGTACACAAAGCATTTTTTTGAAAAACTGTCTTTAGAGAGCATTAAAAATGTAATAAAAAAGTGCACTCCTGCCACTGCATAGCCAATAGAAACATGGTCTGGAAAAGGGAATTTTTTATAAATAACGATGCTCACCAATATAGAGAGCAAGGAGGAAATGCTCCAAAACACACGTGTTTTTTTGTCGCTATACCTTTTCTCCATGCACATGGTCAAAAAAATGCAATGCAGAGAATACGTAACTGCAATACGCAAAAGCCCCAGCACATTCTCCATACTTTACACCCCACAATGAAAATCTAAAAATTGCTTTTTAATTTCTTTATAGCTCCCACGAGGCACCATGAGCACATTGTCTTTCCTGAACCATATTTCTTTGGCATTCATGCTTTGAATTTGATCTAAATTGATGATATAGCTTGCGCCCATAAAAATAAATTCAGGGAAAGAAAAGAGCAACTTAGACAATTCTTCTCTGGTAAGGCGAGCACACAGCACAGTGCCATCTAATAAATAAATGTTTTGATAATTCTTTTTGGTTTCTGAAAACACAATGTCACGCACAAACACGCTCTGCGTTTCTCCCCCCACCTTGAGGGTGATTTTCCTGCGTTTTTCTGCCTTATACAAAGCAAAAACCTTGTCGAGCGTTTGAAAAAAAGCATTTTGATCAATGGGCTTTAACAAATATTGGTCTGCATTGACTGCATAAGCTGATAGCGCATGTTCACTCGACGTGGTCAAAAAAACAATGTTGCCTGTAAACCCTTTTTTGCGCAACTCTTTTGCCCCTTCAATGCCATTTTGCTTGCCCATATAGATGTCCAAAAGCAATATTTGAAATGTATTTAAAGCATCTGACGAAAAAAACAGGCTTTCCATACTTTCAAAACACTGCACAGTGAACGCAATTTCCGTGTGCACTTCTTTGTATGCATTTAGTAAAGCAAGCGTTTTTTTTACCTCTTTGGACTCGTCATCACACAGCGCAATGGATAGCATACAAACACCCCACAAATTCTTGTTTACCTAAAAATTATACCATAAAAAAACAAAATATACAAACTTTTATGCTGTAAAAATGCAATAAAAATACATTTCATGCGTTTTTTTACACATTTTACCTTTTTTTAGAAAAAAGGGAAGGTTGCTTTGCACAACACTTCCCCTTTATCTTTAAAATACACCTATTTATATGTTACGCTCCCATTTCGTTCACAGACAGTTTTCTAAGGAAAGTGCCTATTCTCTCCATTGCTTGGAGAATTTTGCCATCGCTCACAGCATAAGACAGACGGCAGAAGTTAGGTGCCCCAAAGTCTGCACCCGGTACAACCGCCACTTGCGCTTCTTCCAGCAAAATTTGTGCAAAGCTCATGCTGTCTTTGATGCACTTTGAATGAATGGTTTGCCCGTACAATTGGTGCACATCGAGCATAATATAAAATGCGCCCTTGGGTGCAAAGCAAGATACGTTGGGCAACTCTTTGATCAAAGAGAGCATGAGCAAACGTCTTCTATCAAATGCCACTTTCATTGTGTCCACACAGGATTGATCTCCTTGGAGGGCAGCAAGGCCTGCATACTGCGCAATAGAGTTTGTGTTGCCTGTGGCATGGCTCTGATAGGCGCTCATTAAGGCAATCACCCTTTGAGGCCCCAAGGCATACCCCAAACGCCACCCAGTCATGGCGTAGGATTTACTAAAGCCATTCACCACAATTGTCTGTTCTTTTATTGCTTCACCCAGTGTGGCAATAGACACGTGCTCTGCGTTTTCATACACGAGCTTTTCATATATTTCATCACTGATGATGTAAAACCCATGTTTTACAGCCAAATCTGCCACCATTTGCAACTGCTCTTTGGTGTACACAGCCCCTGTGGGGTTGCTTGGGGAGTTGATAATCATGGCTTTTGTGTTCTTGGTAATTTTACTTTCCAGCTGTTCTTTGGTGGGCACAAACCCATTTTGAACGTCTGTTTCCACACGCACTGGCGTGCCCCCTGCCATCTGCACCATTTCAGGGTAACTCACCCAACAAGGACAGGGCAAAAGCACTTCATCCCCTTTGTTGATGATGGCTTGAAGTGCGCCCAAAAGCACTTGCTTAGCGCCCGTGCCCACAATCACTTGGCTCACGTCATAATGCAAATTTTTATCTCTCAAATACGTGTCAGCAATGGCTTTTTTAAGCTGTGGAATGCCACTTGCTGCTGTATATTTGGTATACCCTTTGTCAATCGCTTCTTTGGCTTTTTCTCTAATAAATAAGGGGGTATCAAAGTCTGGTTCGCCTGCGCCCAACCCGATCACGTCTTCCCCTCTTTTGCGCATTTCAATCACAAGGGCATTGATTTTAAGCGTCACAGAAGGAGCAATGTTTAAGCAAGCGTCCGATAATGTCAATGGCATGATGTCGCCCTCCAAATAATCTACATACAATCTTCGCAAACGCTTTTTAAACAAAAATGCAATTTGCATGTACTATATTCTACGTAAATCAGTGTTTTCCTTCTTTTAAAACGTAAAAAATGAATTTTTTTAAAAATAAAATTGCAAATTCTAAATTATTTGTTTTTTTATACGCTTTTTTTCAAATTATTTAAAGCGCTTTCTTTTTTTACCCTCCCTTTTTTTCTCTCCTTTGAGGGGTTGCATTTTGCATATTTTGGTGTACAATATAGTATGTAGAAATATATTTTTGAGGTGCACATGAAAAACCGTAATTCAGCCCCTATTACCATGACAGAAGGTCCTTTGCTCATCAATTTACTCAAGTTTTCTTACCCACTTATTTTAACAGGCATTTTGCAACTTTTATTCAACGCTGCCGACATTGTGGTGGTGGGGAAATACGCAGGCACACAAGCGCTCGCCGCCGTAGGCTCGACAGGCGCTCTTATTAACTTGCTCGTCAATGTATTTATGGGGCTTGCAGTGGGTGCAAGCGTGGTGGTCGCTCAGCGCTATGGTGCGCAGGACTATAAGGGGGTGCAAGACACGGTGCACACCTCTATTTTGGCCGCCACCCTCTGTGGTGTGTTCGTCATGCTCTTAGGGTTTTTCTTATCTCGCCCTTTGCTCCAACTGATGAAATCCCCTGATGACGTGATTGACGGAGCGACTTTGTACATGCAAATTTTCTTTTTAGGTATGCCCTTTAACATGCTATATAACTTTGGTGCAGCCATCATGCGTGCTGTGGGCGACACCAAAAGACCTTTGTATTTTTTGACTTTTGCAGGCGTTATCAACGTGATTTTAAATTTGATTTTGGTGATTGTGTTTCACTTGGATGTGGCAGGCGTTGCCATTGCAACCGTTGTTTCTCAAATGATTTCCATGGTGCTCGTGCTCCACTCTTTGCGCCACGCAAATACGTGCGTGCGTTTGGATTTTAAAAAGCTTAAAATTCATAAACAAAAGCTCTTTCAAATCATACGTGTAGGGCTTCCAGCAGGCATTCAAGGGTCTATCTTTTCCATTTCCAACGTGCTCATACAGTCTGCCATCAACTCTTTTGGCTCTATCGTCATGGCAGGCAATGCAGCCGCTGCCAACATAGAAGGCTTTATTTACACCACCATGAACGCTGTGTATCAAGCAGATATGACGTTTACAGGGCAAAACGTGGGGGCAAGAAAGCCCGAACGGCTGGACAAGATATTGCGTTCTTCTGTTTTTTTAGTGTCCATGTTTGGCATTGTGCTCAGCCTTATTGTGGTTTCCTTCGGCTCTTTCTTTGTAGGCATTTACGACAAGGACCCCGAAGTGATCAAAATGGGCATTCTGCGTTTAGAGCTCATTTGCTCTTTGTACTTCACTTGTGGTATAATGGATGTGATGGTGGGTCACATGCGTGGCATGGGGTACTCCATCTTGCCTATGATTGTATCTTTGGTGTGCGTGTGTGGGTTTAGAATTGCGTGGATATACACAGTGTTTGTACAGCACCACACGCTCCAAATGCTCTACATCTCATACCCCATCAGCTGGATTTTAACTGCCCTCATTCACTTTGTCACTTTCCTTTTCATTCGGAAAAAAGTGAAAGCAAAATTGCTCAAAGCATAAAGGAGATTTCATGAAATTCGTATTCGCATCCGATTCCTTTAAAGGCACATTGAGTGCCCTTCAAATAGCTCAAATATTAGAAAAAAGCGCCAAAAACATATTTGGCGACATCGATACAGCACTCGTGCCTGTGGCAGACGGTGGAGAGGGCACAGTGGATGCCCTTGTGCTCTGCACCAAAGGCACGTACAAAACAACCATGGTAACAGGGCCTATGGGCACGAGTGTGCGTGCAAAATGGGGCGTGTTGGGGGATGAAAAAACAGCTGTGATTGAAATGGCTGCCGCCTCTGGCCTCCCTTTGATGCTTGTAAAAGACCCTTTAAATGCCACTTCTTTTGGTACAGGCGAATTGATTTTGGAAGCGCTCAAACAAGGGTATAAAAAACTCTTAATCGGCATTGGAGGCAGTGCGACCAACGATGGTGGCATGGGCATTTTGCAAGCACTGGGCGTGCAGTTTTTTGATATGGAGGACAAGCCTTTGGGCTTTGGTGCACTGCATTTAAACAAAGTGCACAGTGTGGACTTTGCAAATTTATCCCCTCTTTTAAAGGAGGCGCAAATCACTGTTATTTCAGACGTCAACAACCCACTTTTGGGCGAAAATGGCGCTACACGCATTTATGGCAAACAAAAGGGTGTGACTGAAAATATGCTCCCCTTTATTGAAATGGGCATGGCGCACTATGCCAACGTGCTTGAGGCCTCCTTGGGGCGAGATATATCGCACTTTAAAGGGGCAGGCGCAGCAGGGGGCGCAGGCGCAGCGCTTGCAGGTGTGCTCCACTGCACAATAAAGCCCGGCATACAAGCCGTGCTGGAAGCAGTGGATTTTCATAGCATCATTAAGGACTGTGACTTGGTGATTACAGGAGAAGGCATGCTGGACGGGCAATCCATACAGTTTGGCAAAGTGGTTGCAGGCGTTGCACGCAATGCACGCTCTTATGATGTGCCTGTGGTTGCCATTGTTGGGGGCATTAAAAAAGGCGCTGAGGACTTGTATGACGTGGCAGATGCAAGCATTATGACGACCATCTGTCAAGCAGGGCCTATTGAAAACGCACTTAAAAATGCTCAAGAACTGTATGAAAAAGCAGCAGACAGAACCTTCCGTATGCTCAAAATTGGTATGCGTTTAACAGAAAACCATGAAAACAAATTGGTATTTGAGCTTTTAACGCCTGAAAATTACAAGATTTTAAAAGACATGATGCGAGCAATGTATAAAGAAACATCAGGGAACGCATCAGAAGACGAAATAGAAAAGCAGATTTTGCAATTCTTTGACCTCTTGCAAGAGGGTAAAATCAAAGCACGTCTTTCCAGAAAAGGCAGCACATACATGGGCTTTATCTTCTATATGAAGGACGAAAAAAACACCCCATACACCCAAATCAGTGGCTATGGCACAGTGCTCCAACTGGGTGTGCTCCCCAAATATCGCACGTCAGGCATTGGCACGCTCATGCTCAAATATGCAGAAGATGAACTCAAGTTTTTAAACATCGAAGGGTACTATGTGCGTGTAACGGACGAAAATAAGGACTTTTTTAAGAAACAAGGGTATCAAAAAACTCGGTATTTTGATGAAAACAACTGCGCAATCTATAAAAAAAGCGTATAAACGCATAAAAAAGTGAGGAAACACAGTGTCTAAAGAATTATTTTTAATCGTAGATGGCAACAGCTTGATGCACCGTGCCTTTCATGCGCTCCCTGTGTCCATGGCGCACAATGGCACGCCCACAAACGCTCTGCACGGCTTTTTGATGATGCTTTTAAAGGTCATTGAAACAGAAAAGCCCACGTATGTCGCTGTCGCTTTTGATGAACACAGCCCCACTTTTAGGCATACCATGTATGATGCATACAAGGCAGGCAGGCAAAAAACAGCAGAGGAACTCGTGCTCCAGCTCTCCCTCATTCGCACGATTTTAAAGGATTTGGGCATCACTGTGCTCTCTTTAACAGGGTATGAGGCAGACGACATTTTGGGCACAATTTCTGCCCTCTGCACAAAAAAAGATATCCACACTTTGCTCCTTACAGGGGATAAAGATGCCCTCCAGCTCATCAATGAACATGTGCATCTGTTGTTCACCAGAAAGGGCATTTCAGAGTCCGTCTTGTTCACCCCCCAAAATGTCAAAGAGCACTTTGGCTTTTCGGTAGACCAAGTGACGGACTATAAAGGGCTTGTGGGCGACACGAGTGACAACATCAAAGGCATCAAAGGAGTGGGAGATAAAACAGGGCTAAAGCTGTTAGACGAATACCACACCTTGGAAAATGTGCTCGACCATGCAGACGAAATCAAGGGCAAATTAGGCGAAAATATTAGAACACACAAAGAGGATGCACGCTTTTCCAAAAAGCTTGCCACCATTGTGTTAAATGCGCCCATTGACATAGAGTTTAACGTGCTACATTTATCCGACAGCCAAAAATTGCTCGCTTTGAGCACCTTGAACGCTTATGGCTTAAAAGGGGTAGTGCAACGCTTTGTCGCTGTGTTTGATGTAAAAAAAGACATACAGGAAAATGCTCAAACGGCTATCCTTACGCAAAACACACCCCAAAATGCGCCCACGCAACCTCAAGACCCATTAAAAGCCCCTTTAAAAAACATGGATTGCACTTTGCTCCAAACCAAAGAGGAGATAGAGCAATACCTTTTAGATACGCAAAATCAGCCCACTGCGCTCTATGTGCAAGAAGAAGGCATTTCCCTTGCAACAGATCACACACACGCTAAAATTCAGCTTGTGTATGACCTGATGACAAGCAGTATGGGCGAAGACGAAGTGTTTGCCACGCTCTCCCCTCTCTTTGACAGAAAAGTGTACACACACAACATAAAAGCGCTTTTGCACATCTTGGATACCTATCATATAGCCCCACCCAAAATTTACTTTGACTGTATGCTCGCAGAGTACCTTTTAAACCCTGACAAAGGGCATTTTGAGCTTGAAAACATGTGTGAACAAAACGCTTTTGCGCTTTTACAGTACGCAAAAATGCAAGAAAAGCTTTTAAAAGAATACAACATGCTCTCTTTGCTCTTTGACATCGAAATTCCTTTGAGCTATGTGCTCTTTGACATGGAAAAAGCAGGCTTTTTGGTGGACAAAGAGGTGCTCTTTAAGCTTCAAAAAGAGTATGAAGAAAAGCTTCAAACACTGCAAACGGACATTTATGCAACCGCTGGAGAAAGTGACTTTAACATCAACTCCCCCAAACAATTGGGCGTTGTGCTCTTTGAACATTTACAGCTTCCTGTGGGCAAAAAAACAAAGTCGGGTTACTCAACGGATGCAGAAACTTTGGAAAATTTAATGGATGCACATCCCATTGTGCCCCTGCTTTTAGAATACAGGCAATACAAAAAATTCTTGAGCACATACGTAGAGGCGCTCTTACAAAAGGGCGACCAAAAAGGGCGCATTCACTCTTTCTTTGACCAAACAGGCACTGCCACAGGGCGCATTTCTTCCAGTGAACCCAACCTTCAAAACATCCCTGTGCGCTCTGCGCTCGGCAAAGAAATTCGCCGTGCTTTTGTCGCAAAAGAAGGGTGTGTGCTCGTGGATGCAGACTATTCTCAAATTGAATTGCGCTTGCTTGCGCACATGAGCCAAGACAAGATCATGATAGACGCTTTTAACCATCAAGAGGACATTCATACACGCACAGCCGCCTATGTGTACAACGTGCCTCTTGAACAAGTGACGAGCGAAATGCGCTCGAGTGCAAAAGCTGTAAACTTTGGTATTGTGTACGGCATCAGCGCTTTTGGGCTTTCCAGAAACCTAAATATGCCCCGAAAAGAAGCGTCTATTTTGATAGACACCTATTTTGAACGCTACCCTTCCATTCAGCATTTTATGGAAGATTGCAAACAAAGTGCAAGAAAGAACGGCTTTGCGCATACGCTGTTTCACAGACGGCGCTACCTCCCCCAAATCAATAACGCCAATGCCAACATCAGAGGGTTTCAGGAGCGTGTGGCGATGAACATGCCTGTGCAAGGCACAGCAGCAGACATCATCAAGCTTGCTATGATCAAAACGCACCAAGCCTTAAAAGAAAATTATCCAAATGCACACCTTATTTTGCAAGTGCACGATGAACTCATTATCGAAACAGAAGAAAAGGACAAGCAAAATATCACTGCCCTTTTAAAGCAAAAAATGGAAGAAGTGCTCTCCCTCTCTGTGCCCTTGCTCGCTGAAATTCAAACAGGAAAGAGCTGGTATGAGTCCAAATGAGCAAGCCATACATCGTGGGGCTGACAGGGGGCATTGCAAGTGGAAAAAGCCACTTGTCCAGCGTGCTTCAAAAAGCAGGTGCGTGCGTCATTGATGCTGACCAAATCTCTCGTGATTTAACCAAAGAAAATGGAACAGCACTCCCCATTTTAAAACACACCTTTGGGGAGGACATATTTGATGGCAATGTTTTAAACAGAAAAAAGTTGGGTGCACTCATCTTTCACAACAAGGAAAAACGCACTTTGCTCAACCGTACTTTACACCCTTTGGTGTTTGCCAAAATGAAAGAGGCGCTCCAACAGGCTGAACACGAAAAAGTAGTGATTTTGGATGTGCCCCTCTTGTTTGAAACAAAAGTGCACACGTGGTGCGATGAAATATGGTGCGCCTACTTGAGCGAAGAAAAGCAAATCAAGCGCCTTATGGGGCGTGACCAATGCACCAAAACGCAGGCACTTCAAAAAATCAACAGCCAAATGGACAGAGAAAAGCGTGCAGCGCAATCTGACCACATCATTGATACTTCAGGCAGCAAGAAAAAGAGTGCAGAAAGCGTTATATCTTTGTATCATGCACTTTTAGAACGCATTTAAAAGGAGAACATTATTGTGACTGAAAACCCTTTTACAAATCAAAATTCTGCCGTGCCCCCTCCACCATACAAGGTGGAAAATGCCCCTCCTGTGCCCCCTGCCCCCAAAAAAAAGAAAAAAAAGGGCAAGTATTTGCCTTTGTCTTCTGCTCAAATCATCACTTTGTGTGTGGCTGTTATCCTCACCCTTCTCTTTGCCACAGCGCAATTTATGTATCTTTGTAAAGTCAAGGACTTGGAAGATAAAAATCAAAAAGCACAGGCAGAGTATGACAGAAAAGTGTATCGCACAACGGTTAAATATAAAGAGGACATTTTAAAATATGCGGCGCAACAGGGCATACACCCTGCCTACATGGCGGCAATTATACTAAACGAAAGTAGCTATGTAGTGGATGCCGTAAGCTCTGCCAACGCACGAGGGCTGATGCAGCTCTTGCCTTCCACAGGCGAATGGATTGCCCCTAAAATTGGTGTCACGGACTATACAGAGGATTTACTGTTTGACAAGGACATCAACATGCAAATGGGCGCATGGTATTTGGGGTACTTGAGCAGACGTTTTGACGGCGACCCCATTTTGGTTGCGTGTGCATACCACGCTGGCGCAGGCAATGTGGACAGCTGGATAGAAAAGTTTTCAACAGACAAAAAAACGCTCACTTATGACCAAATCCCTTACGACAACTCACGCTCTTACGCAAGAAAGGTGGTCAACTCTTATGCGATCTACTTACAGCATTATTACACGAACGAGTAGCATGCTCCTTGCACTTCTTTTGTTGTGCACCCCTGCTTTTGCCTCCGAAATGGACGACAATTTGACTGTGGGTATGATTTCTGTGCGCTCTCACTTTTTAAACCCCCTTTTAACGCTCGAAAGAGACATACAGTCTGCCACAGGGCTTGTATACGAAAGCTTGGTGACCATCAATGAAAACTATGACATTGAGCCTTGCCTTGCTGAAAGCTGGGAAACAGCAGACATGAAATCATGGGCTTTTACGCTCAAAAAAGACGTGACTTTTCACGATGGCACCCCTTTAACAGCCTATGACGTGGCCGCCACCATCACAGAGATTTTGCGCCTTGCAAAAGAAGAAGGAGTGGAAAACAGGGGGCCTTATGCGTCCTTAAAATTCCTCATCAAATCTGCCACTGCCAACAATGCAAACACGCTCATTATACAGTCGCAACGCCCTTGCTACGGCTTTTTATATGCCCTCACCTTCCCTGTTTTAAAGCAAGATCAAGTGCATGTAGAAAACCCTGTGGGGTCAGGCCCCTATAAAATTGACTCCTTTTCCCCCACAGACTACCTCTATATGTCTGCCTACAAAGATTATAGAGCAAAGCTCCCATTGGTTAAAAACATCAACGTGCTCTTTTATAAAACCAACCAAGATTTAACTTCTGCCTTTGAACTCAATCAGGTGGATGCCGTGGTCACCCGTGCCATCACTGCTGGGCAATACAACGCAGGCATTTCCATTGCCAACTTGCCTTATCGCACCTCGCAATTGGAAACGCTCTTGTTCAACCTAAAAGCGCCCGAATTAGAGGATGTAAGGGTGCGCAAAGCCATTCGCCACGCCATCAATGTGGATGAACTTGTGCACTCTGCCTACTTTGGCATGGCTGAACGCACAAACACCCCTTTGCCCAGCAACACATGGATGCACTACGATAAAACAACAGAAGAAGGCGCAAATGTATACACCTACGATGTTGAAAAAGCAAAAGCCCTGCTCAAAGAGGCAGGTTGGGAAGACTCGGACGGCGATGGCACGTTAGACCGTGTCAACAACGGCAAAAAGCAGGATTTGAAATTGCGCTTTGTCGTGTACGAAGAAGCCGAAAACTCTGTGCGTGTGCAAGCTGCCCAGCTCATTTCCTCCATGCTCAAGCAAGTAGGCATCAAAGCGCCCGTCACCATCACTTCTTTTACCAACGTAAAATCCAAGCTCGAAGCTGTGAACTTTGACTTGGCGCTCGCCTCTTTCCAAATGGACCCTGTGCCCGACCCCGGGTTTATGCTCATAGGCCCTAATGTGGCAAACTACGGACGGTATAAGTCCGAAACGATGAACGACTATTTTAAGGAATTGAGAAAAGCGCAAACAAAAGACAGCTATATGGATTATCTCTGGAAAATTCAAGACCAATTTGGCAGAGATTGCCCCTTTATGTGCTTGTATTACCGTGAAGGCGCCATCCTCTCCAGAAAAGTGTTCACCAATGAAAGAAACATCAAAGAACCCAATGTGTTAAAAGGCATCAATGAAATAGGCGTAACAGAATAATTTTTGTGCACACTTTTCTCTCCCCTTGCATAAAATAATAAAAAAAGGGGAAAGAAAAATGAGCTTATCTGATTTAAAAACAAAAGACGTGGTCAACATATTAGACGGCAGAAAGTTAGGCAAGGTCATCGACATTGAATTTCGTGTGATCGACGGATGCGTTGAAGCCATTGTCGTTCCAGGGGAAACAAAGGTTTCAAACCTCCTCAAAGGCGAACGCTGTGGCATCGTCATCCCGTGGGATAAGATTGTCAAAATCGGCGAAAATGTCATCCTCGT
>CAYTPJ010000037.1:14785-17685 GCA_964439755.1 uncultured Oscillospiraceae bacterium | reverse complement strand
CTTCTCAAGTTCAAATACCAATCGTTTGAAACAGGGTAATGTGTTTCGTCAATGGTGCGTCCAAACTTCTCAAAAATGTATGTCAAAGTCTTTTCTCTGCCCCATTTTTGTTCGAGCATTTGAAGCACACGAATGTCCTGCATGGCATCGTTTAACAAGAGCAAACGAATGCTGGGCAAGCAACCATCTTTACCCGGATACACAACAAAGGGGTCACCACTTTGAGCAAACCCATCCCCACCCGTTGTGGTGTAGGGGTTGATTTCGTAGTTGGAATATTGAGAATAATAGAAGTTATACCCCCATTGGAGGAAGCCCACTGCATGGAGAGCATACATCACCACGCCCAGTGCACGGCACTTTGCATAGGGATAGTTGATAAAGCGATTGGGTACAAGTTTATGTTGACTTATGCAATAGTACGTCCAAAGTTCGGGCACATTCGCCTCCATAAAGGGGCGAATATGGTCAATACTTGGAATGGGATGCTCAATAATTCCTTGATTGTAAAAGTCCACCGTGCTCAAAGCATCAATGATTTTAAAGCCTTCTAAATGCTCTTTTACAAGGTCACGAGCAGCTTTATATGTTTCAATCATGTCGCCATGTGGCTCATCTGAAATATGGAAGTATGTTTGCTCTGCAATGCCCATTTCTTTTAAATGTGCTGTGAACAAGGGCAAGAATGCATCCAAAAACTTCTTGTATTCGGGGTCAGAAGCAGGCGTGTGCCATCCAAAAATCAATTGGTTTTTGCCTTCTACTTCCGCTTCAATCTTAGGTGTTGCCTTGCAACCCCATTGAGAAAAAAGGTGAGAAATTTCAAAATACTCAACGTTGACCTTTTGGCACATTTTGATAAATCTGTCAAACAAGGAAAAATCAAACGTATAAGCGTTGTTTTCCTTCTTCACCTGCACAAGCTGAACGGTGGGGCGATAATGCCCAACTGCCGTGTCAAGTGGTGGGGTAAAGATAGGCACAAGCGTCATGTTGATGCCAAATCGAGTGGCTGTTGCAATATAGCTTTCCAAAAGTGCCCAGTGTGCTTCTGAAAAAATCTCCACATTGTGCACATTGGCAACGCAGTCAGAGTGTTGCCAGCAGGTGTACTTGGTCGTTTGATTTATAAGTGTCGTGTCGTGCACCCAAAGAGGCAATGTTTCTGCCCCAATCACTGTGCCTTCTCCATTTTTCACCGTGCAGTTCAAAGTGAATTGCCCAGCTTGCTTGATCTGCCGACCATCAATGAGTACACTCAAGGCGCGCCATTGACGTGCAAACAGCCTTGTTTTTTTGCCCAAAGGCTTTAAAACATCGGGTAACAAGCAAGGTTCGGTAGAAAATTCAGGGTCATACTCTGTGGGCAATGTAGGGGTGTCCACAGGCACCATTTCTTCTGTAAACACTTCGATGGGGAAATTTTCATTTTCCACGGATACACAAATGTGCGCATCAGCCACAGAGCTGTCTGTCAAAAAATAACCGATTTGCAAAGAAAATTGTTCATTCAAAAGCATTTCCGCTCTGGTTAGTGGTTGTGCAAAGTTCTCTTTGCCTGGAATAATCTTGTCTAAGCTTGAATAAAAATGTAGATGAAACATTTTTGTCCCTCCTTTTGTTGGTGGCACTATTTTAGCATATTATAAAGAACAAAGCAAGTCATAATTTTCACGAATTTTTTTGGGGTTTTTATGTGGGTCTGCCAACTCGTACATCATGCAACCACGATAATTTATTGTTTCAAAAGTCTGCATCACTTCTTTCCATGGAATAACGCCTTCTGTAGGGTACCAGTGACGTTCTTTCACCATGTCAAAGTCAGATAAATGTACAGTAATCAATTTATCTTGCACTGTTTTAAGCATATCCGACACAGAATCGTGGAAAATATGGTTGACATCCACACACGCATAAATGTCATCCCCTGCTGCATCTAATACACGTCTAAACTCCTCTGCCGTGTTGGCAAGGCAAAGCCTTGGTATGTTTTCAAGCGCCACTTTGACGTCTTTTCTGATCAATTCTTTTACAAACTTGCCACAGCACTCAATGTGTGCTTGCCTATCCTGTGCGTTAATAGGCTCAAAGCTTGGATGCAACACCACTTTGTCAACGCCCATCTGTGCACACACGTCCATATATTTGGATGTAAGCTCTACGCCACTAGGTGCATATTGAGGAGAAGAAATATCAATCGTCATACCACCTGGTACGTGCACGCTCCATACGCCCACGCCACCATCTTGGAAATTGCCAATAATTTCCTTTAAACGCTCTGTGTATGCAGGGTAATGAGGCTCTTGCCACCCCCATAACACCCCTGTTTCAACGTAGTCCACATGATAATCTTTAAAAGCCTTTAGTTCTTCCTTGGTGGGCAATGTCTCATTATTATCAATAATCCATGATACCCCTATTTTTCTATCCTTCATCATTTTATCCTCTTTTACATATTTCTACGCAAAACACCTGCTATGTGCAAAACATAACAGGTGCTTTGAATAATCAAATTATTTTACACGGTCAAGGGCATTCTGGTAAATGTTCATCATAGTACCAAGACCCATAGAATCAAGTTGTGTCATAAAGTCAGCCCATTCAGTTTCAATGTCAGATTTACCCATAATCCAAGCAATTTCTTTTTCTTTAATAGCATTGATAATGGGAGTTTTGACAATTGCAATCTGTTCATTTTCTTCTACGGTCATCTTTACATTTGGATAATATTCAGACACACAATATGGTGCATAGATCAATGACAAGATATACTTATCAATATCTTTACGGCTTCCAAGTTCGCCAGTTTCAAGATTCTTTGTAATCATGTTATTTGCCATGTCTTTGGTCACATATGCAGGCATTGTACGTGTCGTTGTTGCTAAGAGCCAAAGTGTTCC
>CAYTPJ010000037.1:0-14685 GCA_964439755.1 uncultured Oscillospiraceae bacterium | reverse complement strand
TCAATAAAAGCACCATATACAGGTGTTTCTGCGTGACCTTTTGCATAGTAACGCTTTACATCTTGAGTATATGCTTCAGGGTCAATCAAGCCATTTTCATACAATTTACGGATGAATTTAATGGCTTCTACATAACGTTCATCTTGGATTGCGTAAAAAGCTTTTCCATCTCGCACGTTGAGTTGTGCTGCTTGACCAATGATACCAAAAGGTCCATACAGTAAAGCTTCTGAAACTTCAGCCCAACCATTATACACGAAGGAAAGTGGAATTTCATCTGGTTCTCCGTTACCATTGGGATCTTGTGTTTTGAATGCCATCAATACATCAAAAAATTCATCTGTAGTGGTAGGCATTTTAAGATTCAACTTTGTCAACCATTCTTGGTTGATAAAGGAAAATGTTTTTACATATTTCCCATCGCCAGGCCAAACAGACCACTGGTTAATTTGTGGAATGGTGTATGAATTGCCATCTGGATATGTCATAAATGACACAACAGAAGGTTCTTTAGCACGAATTTCCGTAAGATTAGGCATATGCTCAAAATATTCATTCACAGGAAGCAATGCACCTGCGGCTGAATAAGAGAGAATATCAGATGTAGAAAGCATATTGATGAATACATCAGGTAATTCGCCTGAAGCCATCACTGTTGCTAAGCGTTCTGCTTTCATAGAAGCAGGTACTGTTTCAAACTTCAATGTAACACCCGTGCGTTCTGCTACATCTAAAAGATAGCTCATGGTGTTGGGGTCTGGCATTGCATCGTTTTGCATACCAAAGAGTACTGTGTAGGTAACCTGTTCTTCCGTAAGGCGTTCATCTGCAAGTGCTGCTGTTGAAAGCACGAGCATCATAACGCACAAGACGAGTGAGAGAATACGTTTCATGGGTTTTCCTCCTTAAAATATGGTTTTTATTTTTATGATTCAACCCTTGATAGAGCCAATCATAACACCCTTCACAAAGTATTTTTCAACGAATGGGAAAATAATGGTAATGGGAAGCACAGCCGCCAGCACAACAATATACTTCATCGATTCGCTTCTGTAATACAGTTCTGCCATAGATACCATGGTATTGGGATTACCGTCTTGCGCTTCCTGCATCGCTGTTTGTGCTTGAAGTAACAAATTACGAAGCACGAGCTGTAAAGGATAGCGGTCTATGTCCTTGATATACAGCATAGCATTCCAGTAAGAGTTCCAGTGCCCCACGCCGTAGAACAAGCCGAGCACAGCGATGATGGTGCTTGAAATCGGAATAACAATGCTAATGAAAAAGCGTGTGTTGTTGCAACCGTCAATGAGTGCTGCATCTTGCAGTTCATCAGGCACAGAAGATGCCATAAATGTTTTTGCAATCATCAAATTCCAAGTGGACACTGCACCAGGAAGCACGAGAGACCAAATGGTGTTGAGCAACTTTAAATCCTTGACTAACAAGAAGGAAGGAATCATGCCGCCCCCAAAGAACATGGTAAACACCACCATTAACAGAATGGGTTTTTTGAGCATAAAATCTTTTCTTGAAAGCACGAAGGCGCCTGTAATCGTCATCACGAGGTTGATCGCTGTACCTACGAGTGTATAAATGATGGTATTTTTGTACCCACTCCAAAGGGACTCTGTTTCTAAAACAAGTTTTAAACCTTCCAAGTTATTCCCAGCAGGCAAAAAAGTTACTTTGCCGTTGTACACAAGGTCAGGAGAGGAAAAAGCAGAAATAAACACCAAATACATGGGGTAAAACACAAGGGCAGTCAATATAATCATGGCAATCAAGTTGATTAAGTCAAACGTAAAATCGCCTTTTCTCTTTGAGTCAATGATCCAGCTGTTTTTCTTCATCTTTTCTCCTCCCTTACCAAAGTCCATTGCCCGAAAGTTTTTTGGACGCCGTATTTGCAATGATCAAAAGTATAAAGTTTACAACGGAGTTAAACATACCAATGGCAGCAGAATAAGAAAATTGTCCACTTAAAATACCTGTTTTATATGTATAGGTAGAAATAATTTCTGTGGCACTGATGTTGGTGGCAGTTTGCATTAAGTACACTTTTTCGTGTCCTACGCTCATAAGCCCGCCTACTGCCATAATCAAAGTGATCGAAATAGTAGGGAGCAAAGAGGGTAAATCGATGTACCAAACTCTTTGGCGCTTTGTTGCACCATCTACAAGTGCTGCTTCATAAAGGTCAGGGCTGATGCTGGTGAGTGCGCCTGTATAAATGATGGTGCTCCACCCTGCTCCTGACCAGATGCCCGACAGAATGTATGTGGGCAGAAAAGCAGATACGCTGTTAAAATCAACGGCTGTGCCTCCAAAAGTTTGAATGGCACGGTTGATGATACCCACTTGGTTATTGGTGAAAAGCCCGAGCATACCCACGATCACCACAGTAGATACAAAGTGAGGCAAGTAAAAAAAAGTTTGAGATACCTTTCTAAACCTCTTTGTCGGCAAGGAATTGAGCATGATGGCAAGGAAAATAGGAATAGGGAAAGAAAACACTAATGAATTTAAGGAAATACGCAACGTGTTCACAATATAGGTTTTTGCAATCCCCAATGTTAAAAAATTGTTGAAGTGCTTTAACCCTACAAAGGGGCTTGCGTCAATGCCTTTAAAGGGGTTGTAGTTTAAAAATGCAATCTTTAAACCATACATAGGGCCATAGTGGAAAATGATATAATATATCACTAAAGGAAGAATGAGTAAGTACAAATCCCAGTTTCTACTTAAATCACGCTTAAAACGAAAGAGAAATCTCTCTCTCAATGGTACTTGAGTGTTCTGTGTCATCTACTGCCGTCCTCTCCATTTGATGCAATAAGTGTACCATGAAAAAAAGAGGCTGTATATGGAAAGATAATGCACACGGTATGGAATTACCTTTCAAATTAGACTTATTTAGCCGAATAATTGCTATAATTTACAAAACATTTAAAAACAATTGACAGGCGCACATTTTTTTATTACAATAGGTAAGTCATTTTCTGAAAGGAGGGCATGAAGGTTGAAGAAAAAGTGTGTGTGTTATCTTTTTTTGGCATCATTTTTGTGCCTGCTTTTTACCCCTGCACATATGGAAAACCATCTCATAATAAGCGTTGGCAGTCAAAACAGCAGTGCGCTCTCTTACCAAACAGATGACGGCATGTTAAAATACATCAAGGAACAATTTGACATTTCCTTTTCCCCTGTTCAAATTGACCAAGAAAACCCTTCTTACTCTTATCGCTTGCTTGCCGCTTCTCAAAGCTTACCTGACGTAATGCTCTTTGATGCAAAGTGGGATTTTTCATACTTTATAAAGCAACAAGCCATCCGCCCTCTGCCTCAAAACATGACCATGTACCCCCATTTAAATGCTTTCATTACCTACCCTTATGCTCGTGCTTTTCAAAACCAAGGCAAGCTCTATGGCATCCCTCGGAGTATTTATTCCGAAGAACAAAGTGACATCATGTACTGCGTTGTGATGCACAAGGATATTTTTGAAAAAACACAATGTGCACCCCCCAAAACATTAGAAGAGTATTACCAACTCTTGTCAAAAATCAAGCAAAACAACCCTTTCATGATCCCCTTAACGAGCCAAACACCCGATGCCATGTTCAACTTAACAGGCTACATCTCCCCTGCCACAAACACATGGATATGGGATAAAGAGCTTTTGAAATACGTGCCTGGATACATCACGAAAGACTTTGTGTCCAGCATTAAAAGCCTTCAAAAATTTTATCAAGCAGACCTATTGGACACACAATTTATGAATGTAGATTCGGGCAGACCCACAGGCACAGACTTGTTTTTAAACAAGCACGCTGCAGGCATTTTATACCCTTTAAACATGTATGATTTGCAATCCAAATTGCTCATTGAATATAAAATGCTTTATCCAAACAGTTCACCCAATGATGATTTCATTGTTTTCTTCCTCCCACCCGATACAAACAATGAGTATAAACAAGCACACACGCTCAACTTGTCCACCGTGTATTTTGGAAACAATGTATCTGATCAAAAACTTGAGCGTATTTTGACATTGCTTGATTTTTTGTGTTCTGAAAAAGGGCTTTTATTTCGTAGGTATGGCATAGAAAACATAGACTACACATTGAATGAAAAGGGCGAAGTGTATCCCCTCTTATCAAGTGAAGAACTGTATCAAAAATACCCTTCCTACTCTTTTTTCAGAGTATTTCCAAGCCATGATTATGCATTTATGCGTACAAACTCTGACCATCCATTTTTATCAGATTTAGTAAAACAATATGAGGATTTTAAGCTTGAAAACAAGTTTTTCCCCTTGTATCAAGTGAGTTTGCTTGCAAACACCCTTTTATCCACCACAGACACGACCTTTACGCACGATTTAAACGAGATGCGCTTCTTTTTGCTCAATCAGCCTGATGTAGACTATGCTTTTGAACTGCTCCTCAAGGACTATGAAGAAAATGGTATCATTGACTTTATAAACAAAGTCAACTGGTCTTTGTGAGGTGTGATATGTTTAAAAAACAAAAAGATAAATTTTATCAGTTAGACACACGAAAGCAATTTTCCTTTGTATTTTTATGCAACATGGGTGTGTTGCTCTTTGTAATTTTTGTAATGTGTTTAGCGTACACATTTTCCATTTTAAATAGAAATGATCAATACATCTCGCGCCTTGTACACCAATACACAGAGAGCATTGCAATGCAAATAGAGGAGTATGAACAATTCGTTCAAACGACTGCCTATGATGACGTGATATATGACTATTTAATTGAAGAAGATGCGTACGAAAAGCATCTGTTAAGCTTACAAGTCAAAAACCTATTTTCAAGCATGAAAGTATTGCGCCCTGAAGTAGAAGACATTTATTTGTTCTTACCAAATGACAAAGCGCATACCTTTACTTCTCTACACGGCTTTGAAAAAGAATTGGTCTCTGCCGCTGCGCTCAACACCTCCCCTAAAATTTTAAATGCATATCAAAAAAACACCCCCTTTGACCAAAAAAAGAGCATGCTCTACTTTGGCACGAGCATACAAGACATTTATGCCTCCAACACCCTTGCGCCCATCGGCATCATGATTGTATCTTTTAACACAGAAAAATTCACAGAGCGCTTACACGAACTTTCGAGCATTGAAGGGGTGCGCCATGCTATTTTGATGCAAAATGGCACAAACATCACAGGCGATTTTCCACTTGAGTTGGTACAATTAGAAGGTCAAAATGCTTTAAAAAATGGCGCACCGTATGAATTTCATTCTTTTAAAGAAAGGCTTACCATAGCCCCTATTGAACATTTAAAAGGAAGCCTTGTTGTTCAAATCAATCAAATTGTTGTGCTCAAGGACTTATGGCTCATCGTGCTTTTAACCTTAACGCTTGCCTGCCTCATGTTGCTCCTTGTTAATGAACTATTTAAAAATGTGCGTAGGCAAATCACCAAACCCCTTGAAAAAATCGCAAATGCGCTTGAAGATGTGCATTTGGACGAGAATGATGAACACAAAATCCCTGTGCTTGGGAATAAAGACACACGCTTGCTCGGCACAAAGCTCAACGAATTGTTTTGTCGTGAAGGACATTTGCACAACGAACTGTTAGAAACCAACACGCATTTGTATCAAGAAAAATTGACAAAAAAACACTTGGAATTGCAGTTTTTACGCAGTCAAATCAACCCACACTTTTTGTATAACACGCTTGAAACCATTCGTTCCATCGCCCTTGTGCGTGGTGTTACAGAGGTATCTTCCACAGCGAAATGGCTCGCCAAAATCCTCCGTTACAGCATCAAAGGCAGTGAATTTGTACCTTTAAAAGAAGAAATATCCATTATAGAATGTTATTTAAACATTCAGAATTTGCGCTTTGATGATCGATTTACATTTGAAAAGCAAGTGGATGAAACAGCAAATGACGTGATTATTCCAAGGATGTGCTTGCAACCACTCATTGAAAATGCTGTGGTGCACGGTTTAGAAAACATTGTTTCACAAGGCTTACTGGTTTTGAGTGCTAAAATAAAGCAAGATGCCCTCATCATTCAAGTGTCGGACAACGGTGTTGGCATTGAAGAAGAAAAACTGCGTATGCTCAACGAACAACTGCAAAACCCTTTTAAAGACACGCTGACGGAAAATCAAAGCATTGGCATGATGAATGTTGCAAGGCGCTTGCAAATCTCATTAGGGGCTGATTTTACTATGCACGTACAAAGTATAGAGCACAAAGGCACCTCTATTACCCTCTCAATACCACTTAAAAAGGAGAAAACCGTATGATTAGAACACTGCTTGCAGATGATGAAAAATGGATACTTCAGGGCTTACAAGCAAGCGTTGATTGGGAAAAAGAAGGTTTTTTCATTGTAGACACGGCAAAAAACGGCATTGAAGCACGAGAAAAAATATTGTCTTTGGATATTGACTTTGTGATTACAGACATTCGTATGCCGGGCTTTGATGGTTTGAGCTTAATGGAAGATTTAAAAGCGCAAAACAAAGCCGTTTCCTTTGCCATCATCAGTGGATACGCTGAATTTAGCTATGCCAAAAAAGGCATTGATTTAGGTGCAATCGGTTATTTAACAAAGCCTGTGGACGAAAACGAGCTGCTTGCCCTCCTTAAAAATGTAAAGCATTTTTTTGATAACAAACGCATTACGGAAGACAACATGCGCATGTTTAAAGCCATCACGCAAGATGAACCCATTCGCTCTTTTTTAAAAAAGGAGGGCTATGCCTACCTGCAAATTGGTGGAAATATTCATTCTTTTAAAAATGCATTGTATAGAACACAATTATATGATGACCACTTTTTTCTGCTCTCCCCAGTCCCCATTATTACAAAAGAAACGAAAATAGAGGACGATGTACTTTCTATCGGCGTGTGCAAAGTACACGATGTTTCCTTGCCCTTTTCTTCTGTGGTAGACAAAGCCAAACAACGTGCCTACCGATTTTTTTCAGAAGACACCCTCAAATTTTTTGATACGGACAGCACGCACTATTTGCGCCCCTTGCTCCCCCTCTTTGTCAATGCCATTAAAGAAGAAAACAAAGTGAAAATCAAAGAAATACTAAACGATATAAGCAATAACATTTCCTCGTCTGATGCCTATGATTATTTAGCTTTATGGCACGCTGCCCAGCTTCTTTCCCTCCATCAAACACAAATTATGGACATAACTGTGTTTCAAAAACAATATAAAAACGCAAAAAACGTACTGAGCATATTGGAACAACAAATGCTCCACGAAAAAAAGCAAGCACAGTCCCCCACGGATCAAAGCATTGCAGACTATATCAGCAAACATTTTTCTGAAGACATTTCTATGTTTGATTTAACCAGCAAATTCTTAATGAGTGCAAGCGCCATTTATAGAAAACTATTGCAAGAAACAGGCATGAGCTTTCAGCAATACCTGTGTGAATGCAGAATGCAAAAAGCACGTCAATTGCTCATCACATCAAAAACGCTCGTCAACGACATCGCCACCATGGTGGGTTTTTTAGACCCTTTGTACTTTAGAAAAGCATTTAAAAAAACGCACGACGTTACGCCCTCTGAATATCGCCTCTTGCACGCTCCTTCTCAAGCAGAATAAAGCATCCAATAGAAAAAACATCCATTTATTTATAAAACACATGTGGTTTTGATTGCAATGTTAGAGCAAATATGCTATACTGTATATGTAAAACACAATCATTTTTTCTACAACAGAAAGGACAAAACAAATGAGCAACGTACAATTGCACGTCATATCCTCCTTGGAAAAAGTATTGAGCAAAAATCAAAAAGTAACAGACATAAAATCTCTGAGAGCACTTCAAAATCAGCCTGTATCCTTTCAAGTAATTATCACAAACGACAAAGATTTTTCATACGGTGATTGGTACATCACTTTCGATGCTTCCTCCACCTTAAAGAGCAAAGTAAACATGTACAATGTTAAATTTGCCCCTTGCACTTACTCTGCTGACAATGAGTGTGATAGCCATTACATCACCAAAAAGCCTGCTTTAATCCCTGATGTATTGTTCCCCTACCACGGTGAAGCAGAGCGCTTGCGCCCCGAATCTTTGCGCAATTTCTTTGTTGAAGTGACCCCTTCTGTGGAAGACGCTGTTGGCGCCCACACCATCACTGTATACGCAAAAACACGTGCTGGCGAAGTGGTTGCTAAAAAAGAAATTACCTTGGACGTTATCAACGCACAATTGCCCGAACAAAAAATCATCCACACAGAATGGTTTCACAATGACTGCTTGGCTTATGAATATGGCTGTGAAATGTTTTCTGACAGATATTTTGAATTGCTCAAAAACTATGTATCCTATGCAAAAGAACACTCTGTCAACATGATTATGACCCCTGTTTTCACTCCTTCTTTGGATGTGGAAGAAATGGGCGAGCGCATGAAAGCCCAGCTCATCAAAGTACAAAAAGAAGGCGATGCCTACACCTTTGATTTTTCACTGTTTGAAAGATGGGTGCATGTGCTCAAAGAATGTGGCACAGAATACTTTGAAATTGCGCCTTTGTTTACGCAATGGGGCTCCAAATACGCTGTGCGTGTGTATGGCACTGAAAATGGCGAAGAAAAGTGCTTGTTTGGCTGGCAAACCTCTGCACGTAGCAAAGATTATGCCCATTTCCTCTCCCAATTTCTCCCTGCACTCGTTCAAGAATTGGAAAAATTAAACATTAAAGACAAGACTTTTTTCCACGTGTCCGATGAACCAACTATGGACAATATCGAAGCCTATAAAAAAGCCTGCAACCTTATTAAACCTTACATTGACAACCTCCCCATCATTGATGCCCTCTCTGATTATGACTTTTACAAGCGTGGCTTGCTCGACAACCCCGTTGTAGCTAACACGCACATTCAAGAGTTCATCAAAGGCAAAGTCAAAAATCTGTGGGCATATTACTGCTGTGGGCAAGGCAACAAAGTGTCCAACCGTTTTATGGCTATGCCCAGTTATAGAAACCGTGTGATTGGCCTTCAAATGTACTTGTACAACATCAAAGGTTTCTTGCATTGGGGATATAACTTCTGGAACACACAGTTCAGCTTAGAGCACATCAATCCATACATCGTAACAGATGGTGGTGGTGGTTTCCAATCTGGGGATGCTTTCCTCGTATACCCAGGCAAAGACGGCCACCCTGTGCCCTCCTTGCGCATGAAAATTTTGCGTGATGCCTTTGTAGATATGCGTGTGCTCTCTTTGCTTGAAAACCTTGTAGGGCGCAAAGAAACAGAAGCGCTCATTGAAAAGCACTATGGTAAAGTGACATTTAAAAAGTATAAGCACGAACAAGATGCCATTGAAAAGCTCATGGATGAAGCACTTTTAATCATTAAAAAGCATAAATAATATTTCTAAACGCATATAAAAATCCCCCCAAAGTAGTTAAACTATTTGAGGGGATTTTTTTACATTTCCAATTGCATATACTCTAAATAAGCATCCAACACTTCAAGCCCTTCTTTGGCTTTCCCCTGTGCATCCAAAAGTATGTTTTCCAAGCTTTCCATCCTTACTTTTGCATGCGCAGGAGGCACGATATCTTTAGGCTTTGCAACATGGTTGCCCAAGAATAAATTGCTCACGAACAAGAAATCCTTGAGCTGTGCATCATCTTCAAAGGAAAATGTGCCATCGTCATGGCGTGTGGTCGCATGTGCATAATGCGCTGTGCCTCTTGCTGCAAATATGTTTCTCATCACCAACACATTTTCTGGACCTCCCATTTTTTCCAAACACCCTGTTGCTAAAATCAGA
This sequence comes from uncultured Oscillospiraceae bacterium, assembly GCA_964439755.1. Classification (GTDB taxonomy): domain Bacteria; phylum Bacillota; class Clostridia; order Christensenellales; family Aristaeellaceae; genus CAYTPJ01. The sequence continues at coordinate 4,878 of CAYTPJ010000037.1, read as the reverse complement.
GGAATATCCAAATCCTTCCCAATGTACACGCAGTTATCTTCTATCCGTGTGCCCTCCACTGGGCCTGCCAAATGAAAAGTACGGCTTGCATCATTGACGCTTAAATTCCGTCTGATCACGCTCCCAATCGTGCCCACTTGTCGAGGCAGATCATCCTTTTTCATCGCAGTGCACACGAGCATAAAGCCCCCATCGTTGTCATGGCTATAATTGTATTCTTGAATTGTGCCCACACAGTTATAATCACAATCATACCCTTGACCATCTCTGACCCCGTGATAATATGCCACTTCATTGTAGCAAATCCGTGTGTTGTCTGCACTCCAAGGCCAAATGCCTGCACAATACATATCGTCACGCATTCTACCCCCAAGCAAGCGATTGCGCTCTATCACGCACCCATCTGTACCTGCATTGTGGATGCCATCGCCTCCGATATCTCGCAATACATTGCCATAAATATGTACATTTAAAAGAGGAAACCATGTTTGCCTATCCGTAATGCCTGTGCAAAAAATGCCCACACGGTCACACCGTGTCAACGTGTTGTTTGCAATTTTCACCCCTACATAGCGTGTGCGTGGGGATTTTGCCACCACAGATATGCCACACTGCATGATGCCATCTGCTTTCACATTAGAGCCATTGACATCATGCACATCATTGTTTTCAATCACAATATGCGATGCTTCTCCATAGTCTTCTAATTGTGCCAATATGCCACAACGGCGCACGCCCCGTTCTACCCCTTGGTTGGTGATTTCAAGCCCACGTACTTCCCAGCCTTCCACATTATACAAGTATATGGGTGCAAGCACACACCCTTCCCCTTGAAGAAGGGGGCGCTTGCCTTCGCCATGTGCACACACCACACAAGGGTTTTCCTTATTGCCACTCCCTTGGGGCTTAAACATACCTTGTAACACACTGCCTGCTTGAATAAATAACATATCCCCTGGTGTAAAAATCACTTGATTGGCAGGCACAAAACTTTTCCAAGCAGTTGCTTTGGTTTTTCCGTCTTGTTGGTCGTCCCCCAACACGCTATCAATAAAATACTGCATGATATACTCCTTTTAAAAAAGCACGCCCATAAAGAGCGTGCTTTCTTTAGGTTTTTAATTATTTGCCCAATTCTTGAGCAGCCTTGGTAACGGCCTTCCAGCAAGCTTCGTAGCCCTGGGAGTTCCATTCTGCCAATGCAGTCTTGTACAATTCTTCGGTGGGGGTATCAGAGGTATCAGCAATGATAACGCTCCACTGTGTAGAAGCCTTTGTGCTCATTTCCATCTTTTCAGGCAAGTTCAAAGAAGCAATCTGCCAATCCAAGTTGGGGCTCTTCCATTCGGAAACACGGCGTTCATATTCAGCTTTGCACATGTCACGAATTTGTTGTGGGATGGTGGGGCTTTCGTATTGCATCAAGTCACCATTCCATTGTGCCAAGCAGGACAAGAAGCCTGTGCTGGGATATTTGTCGAACAATTTGCTCTGTGTGCCATCAGCATTGAGGGGAAGATCCACAACGATGTTTTTGTTTTCGTCATAGTGGAAGTCTGTGCCTTCATAACCATAAGAGGTCAAGATAGCGCCTTCATCAGAATACAAGTATTCCATGATTTGCATGATACGATCAAGCTTTGCATCGCTTACTTGGCTGCCGATGTAGGTTTCAGACCAGTAAGCCATTTCCTGGAACATGGTGCAGTCTTCGCCAGAGAAAGGAACGATGCCAACACATTCAAAGAAATCTTTGTCGGGTTGGTTTGTGTTCCACAAATCATACATGGTCTTTACGTGCGTGGGGCTGTTTTGCTTTCCGAGGATACCAAGACGGCCTGATGCAAACAAGTTTTCGCAGTCTTTTGGTTTACGAGCTGTGAAGTCCTGATCCATCCAACCATTTTTGTAAGCTGTACGGAGCATGTCGATCAAAGGAAGGGTCACTTCTTCATAAACAGGTTGTTTCCAGTCATCGCCCATCTTCACCCAACGGTTATCTGTATAGCCGAAGTATGGGATATGCTGAGAGGTTGGGAAAACGAGTTCATAGCCGAAGCCGATTGTGTTCTTTTCGCCATCGCCATCAGGATCGTTTTCAACGAAAGCTTGCATAACTTTCAACAATTCGTCAGCTGTGGTAGGCATTTCCAAATTCAAAGCCTTGAGCCAGTCCTTACGGATGATAAGACCACGGTCCATGCACCAGTAAGTAGGATCTTTGTAAGTCATGCGGGGGAAGAAATAGTTTTCTCCATCCACTGCATAAGCTTGTGCTTCAGGCAAGCTCACATATTTTTGAACGTTTGGATATTTGGACAAATCAGAAGGCAAGGGACGAACAACGCCGTCTTCTACCCATTGAATATATCTACCACCACCAACGATGTCAATACCACCGGCGATGTCAGGCATGGTGCCAGCAGCAGCCCATGTCATGTACTTGTCCGAATAATCGCCCCAACCCACGTTCATGGGCACGAAGGTTACGTTGAACTTTGCTTCAACTTCTTTTAAGATGGCATCTTTTTCAGTGTTTTCGGGATAGGAGTTTGCGATGTCCCAAACAGCAACTGTGAGTTCCATGTGTTCTGTTGCTTCATCAGCGAATGCAACAGGCAGTGCAGCAAGTACCATGATTGCTGCCAAGAGAATAGACAACCATTTTTTCATTATAGGTTCCTCCTTAAAATTTGAAATCGCTTTTTTCAAGCGTTTCATGTATGCTTTAAGCCACCACTTCAGGTAGCCAAACATCAATTAAAATACGCTTTAGCTCTTTACAGCGCCCAACATAATGCCTGTGGCAAAGTATTTTTGCACAAAGGGGTATACGCACAAGATTGGAACAGTCGCAACTGTAACAGATGCCATCTGCATACCCACTCTGTAAATGCTGACACTCGAGTTTTTAAACTGGTTCGCCATGTCGTTCCCAAGGTCGAGCGTAGATTCGATAACGATTTTACGAAGCAAAAGCTGGAGTGGATACAGATTGTCTCTTTTTTGAAGGAACAACATACCGTTCCACCACTCATTCCAAAACCCTACTGCATAGAACAAACCGATGGTTGCCATAATGGGGGTAGCGCAAGGAATGACAATTTGAATTAAGATACGGAACTCATTTGCACCGTCAATACGAGCAGATTCGGGCAAAGATTCTGGGATGGTGCCAAAGTAGTTCTTCATCAAAATCATGTTGTATGTAGACAAGCACACAGGCACAGTCATAACAAAAATGCTGTCGATAAAGCCCAAGTCTTTGAGCACTAAGTACCATGGAATTAAACCCCCGCCAAAGTACATGGTGATTACAAACAATGTCAAAAGCCATGTGCGCCCTGGCAAGCTCTTTTTAGCGAAGGCATACCCTGCCATTGTGGTCACAATCATAGCAAGCAAAGTGCCAAACACGGTGTTGAATGCGCTTATACCAAAAGAGCGAATGAGCTTTGCATCTGAAAAGATGATGGTGTAGTTTGTTGTGTCAATAGCTTTAGGGAACAAGTATAACTGCCCCGAAGCTACATCTGAATACTTTGCAAAAGAGATAATGAGCATATTGTAGAAGGGAAAAATCATTAGCAAAGCAAGTAATGTCAGTACCGCATATATGGCGACATCTGCAACTTTTGAACCAAAAGACTTCCGAATGTGCATTTGTCCGTTTGTATTCTTCATATTCTTTCCCTCCTCACAATAATCCTTCTTCACCACTCGCACGAGCAATGGTATTCACTGTTAACAGCAAAGCAAAGTTAATCACAGATTTAAACAAGCCAGCTGCAACGGACATAGAAAGGTTTTTACCCTTTTGGAATGCGTAACGGTAAATGTAGGTATCAAAGATATCGCCCACAGACAACGTCAAGTCATTGTACATATTAAACACCTGGTCAAAACCACCGTTCAAAATGGTACCACATTGCATGATCAGCAAAATAACAACTGTAGGTTTAATGGAAGGCCATGTGATCTTCCAGCAGCACTGCCAACGGTTTGCGCCGTCAATGGTGGCTGCTTCGTACAAAGTGGGGTCAATGCCTGAAATGGTGGCAAGGTAAATGATAGAGCCCCAACCTACGCCTTTCCAAATGCTTGTTGAAAAGAGCAAGGGTCTAAACAAGGATGGACTGGTTAAGAAAGGAATGGCCTCTCCCCCTGTTGCTTTAATGATGGCGTTGACTGTACCATCAGAGAGCAACAATGTGTTCATCAAGCTGGCAACCAATACCCAAGACAAAAATTGTGGGAAGGTAAACACTGTTTGATACACTCTCTTTAACTTGGGTGTGCGCATTTCGTTCATTAAAAGAGCCAAAATGATGGGCATAGGAAATTCAATCAGCAAACGCCCAAAGCTAATGATCAGGGTGTTTCTAAAAGCATTCCAAAAGTCAGGTTTTGCCCAAAGAGTATTGAACCACTTCATGCCCACCCACTTCATGTTCGCCATTTGCCCAAAGAAGCGTAAGATGGGTAAATCACCATATGCGCTTGGACGGTTGAACTGGTATTGCTTAAATGCGAGGATGACACCACCCATTGGCATGTAGCAAAACAAAATGATGAAAAGCAATGCAGGCAGAAGTAAAAAGTAGAACATAGTGTGTTGCCGAACACGTTTTCCCAGAGACATCTTGTTGAGGTTGACCATTTCCCTTGAGGGCATTGTTTTTTGAGCCATGATGTTAACTCCTTATGTAATGATTTTAGGTAACAATTTTGAATGAAAGAAAACGAGCAATTTAGAATATGTATAAATTATGAACATTTCTCTTGCTTTTGAAAACTCAAACTAAAAACCAAACGCCCCTCTTTTTAAAAAGGTTACGTTCTGCTTAAGAGAAATTCAAAAACAACATTCACAAAAAG
>CAYTPJ010000036.1:0-18014 GCA_964439755.1 uncultured Oscillospiraceae bacterium | reverse complement strand
TGCGCCTTCACTTCTGCCAATCCAGTTTTTCTGCTGCGTTTTCACACGCTCAATAAAATCAACATGGTCTAAGCCGTCCAACAGCTTTTGCGCATATTTGGTGATGGCGAGCATCCACTGATTTTTAACCTTGCGCACTACTTCTGTGCCACAACGTTCACATTTGCCGTCTACCACTTCTTCGTTGGCTAAGCCACACATGCAAGAAGGGCACCAGTTGATGGGCATTTTGCTCTTATATGCCAAACCGTGTTCATACAACTTTAAAAAGATCCACTGAGTCCATTTGTAATAATTTGGGTCTGTGGTATCAATTTCTCTATCATAATCAAAGGAAAAACCGATTTTTTTGAGCTGTTCTCTAAAATGGTCAATATTTTGTTTGGTAACCTTTGCAGGGTGCACATGATTCTTAATGGCATAGTTTTCTGTGGGCAAGCCAAAAGCGTCCCAGCCGATGGGGTAAAGGACATTATAGCCTTCCATACGTCTTTTTCTTGCGATGATATCTAATGCAGTGTTAGAACGTGGATGACCCACGTGAAGCCCTGCTCCGGATGGATAGGGGAATTCAATTAAACAATAGTATTTCTTTTTGGAAAAATCATCTTCTGCAGCAAAAGCATGCTGTTCTTCCCAAATTTTTTGCCATTTTGGCTCAATCGTTTGGGGGGTGTAGGGTGCGACAAACATTCAAAAGGCCTCCTTTAAATAGTACCCTAATAGTATACTTTAAAAAATAGGATTTGTAAAGATTTATATGCTTTTTTTATCAAAAAATAGATAAAAAAACAGTAGGTTGTTGTAAAACCTACTGTCATTGAAAAAATTAAAGCTTTTCAATTAAGTCAAGCACAGTGAGCAGTTCATCAGGCTTGATTTTATCTGCTTTTTTGCCTTCTAATACACAGTCTGTAAAGTAGCGTATTTCGTTAAAATAGGCATTGCTGTTGGGCAAATTGATGCCATTTGCATTGGCGACTTCTTCTTCTAATGTTTCAGAAGTGTTGTCCTGATGGTAGATGGTGAGTTTGCCTCCCGTGTATTCCATTACAGCTTTTTCAAACTGGAAACGATAGCCACTTTTAAACTCATATGTACAGTCAAACCATGCGGCTTCTGCACAAATAAAGAAATCATCATAGTGATAAATAGCATTGATATAGTCTTGCTTATCTTCGTTGCGTGCACGGTTGGACACAACATCCTTGGGAGCACCCAGTGCGTAAATCATAAAATCTAAGTCGTGAATATGCAGGTCAAAGGGTACAAGGCCACTTCTGTCCTTATCCTTCATCCAGTTATCCCAACTCCACTTGGGTGTGTTGCCAAGGCGAATCATGTGGCCAGACAAGAGCTTGCCATATTTTTGTGTATCAATGGCATCTTTGAGCACAATGTATTCACGCCAAAAACGGAGCACTTGCGCAACCATCACGTTGACATTGTTATCTTTTGCGGCATTGTATACACGCATAACATCTTCACGCTTTAAAGAAATAGGCTTTTCTGTCAGCACGTGAAATTTTTTATTGAGTGCTTTTACAGCAAAATCAGCGTGCAAGTAGGTGGGCAAACAGATATCCAAGATATCAAATTGTTCATTTTCAAGCATTTCATCAAAATCAAGATATGCTTTTGCCCCTGTTTCTTTTGCTGCATCATTTGCTTTTTCTTCTCTGATGTCGCACACGCACACAATTTGCGCTTCTTCTACTTGTTTCCATGCACTGGTATGCGCTTTACTAATGCCACCCATACCAACCATTCCGATTTTAAGCATTTTTTTATCCTCACAGTGTATTGATGATGTTTTCAAGATAGGTTTTTGTTTCTTTAATGTCTAAGATTTGCTGTTCCCCAGAAATCTCTCTTTCAATGGTCAAAGACCCATCAAAACCGTGTTCTTTAAGCCCTTTAAGGAGGGCAGGAAAGTCCACTTTGCCTGTGCCTACTTTGACTTCGGGACCAAGTAAACGGCCGTTTGTGGGATATTTGCCGTCTTTTGCATGTACACCACGCACATAATCGCCAAACACATCGAGCGCATCGACAGGGTTTGCTTTTCCATACATGACGAGGTTGGCAGGGTCTAAGTTGACAAATAAGTTTTCTGTTGCAACATCTTCAAACAAACGAAGGAGCACAACAGGTGTTTCTTGGCCTGTTTCAAACAACAAATTCTGGTCGTTTTCTTTCAAATGCTTTGCAATATAGCTGATGGCCACTCTAAATCCAGGGTAAACAGGATCAGAGGCATTTTCAGGTACAAAACCCATGTGGCTTACCACGTCTTTTACACCAATTTTATGTGCAAAATCAGCACCGTTGATTAAATTATTCACCCTTTCAAAGCGATAAGCAACAGGCACAATGCCCAGTGTTTCAGGACCACCTGTGAAATTCCATTCCTTAGGGCCATCCCAACCACACCAAAAGGCAGTAATGGTCATATCAAACTCTTGTAGTAATGCATTGATTTTTTCAGCCTCTTGATCATTCCAAAGATGTTTGTTCCAGCTGATGAGTTGGCAGTGATGGAAACCCATATCCACTGCGTTTTGGAAACTCTCTCTCAAATCATGGCGTCCATGGTGTACGCAAATTCCAACGTTCATACATGTTCTCCTTATTTTTTAGTAATGTTATTTAAATGAACTACTTGTTACTTAAATACACAAGATATTTAGTTGGTAGTTCGTTATAAGTATACTTGAATTTATGGCATTTGTAAAGTATTAAGCGCATATTTAAAGACAAAATTTGCTTTTTTTATAGTGTGATACTTTTTTGACAAAAGAAGAACCGCCCCATAAGAGCGGCTCCTCTTTAAACGTTATTTACTGAACGCCTGCTTTATCCATGCCTTTTTGATAGATTTCCATGTAACGGTCAAGGCTCATGCCCTTAAAGCCGTTTACATATTCATCCCAATCCTTATCCAAGTCTTTTTGACCTGTGATAAAGTATGCACGCCATTCTTTTTTGTAGTTTTTCAATTCACTTGCGATAGAAGACATTTCTTTGCCTTCTTCGATTGTGTAATGACGTGTGAAGGGTTCCCATGTGATTTCAGGAATGTAGTTGATCAAACCGTCTGCACAGCGAACGGAAGCTGGCCATGTTTCGCCACCCTTGAAGAATTCGTTGGTAGCAACAGAGGGGTTTGCACCGCCTGCCCATGGAACATAAGCAGTCAACACTTGTTCAAAGTTGGTGCCTTCTGGGTTTTTGAGCACGAAATCGTTGTATCTGTAACCACCAGGGGAAGCAGCGTCTTTTTCGTAAGTAACGCCTTCAATACCCAAGAAGTATCTCAAAATACCTTCGTCAGAATACCAGTAATCCATGTAACGCAGGGCGGCTTTTACAGCGTCTTCGCCTTTTTCAGCGCATTTATAGGAAATCATGAATTGACCAGAAGAACTGGAGGGCAAGGAGTATGTACCCCAAACTTTGTCACCATTAGGACCTGTGAAAGGCTCGGTGATGCCGATGGTGTATTGTTCATGAGGAGAGCCAGCAACAGGCGCATTGTTAACCATGGAATATGTCAGAGCACGGCCGGTAGAAGCTTTTGCGATGAGCTGTGCAAAGTCCATGGTGAAAATGTCTTGGTCTAATAATTTTTCTTCATACATGGTGGTTAAGAAACGGAGCAAGTCACGATATTTTTCGCTGGACCATGCATATTGTAATTTGCCGTTTTCGTCCACATATACTTCACCATGTGAACCACCACGGTTGTTTAAACCAAAAGTACCTCTAAGAGGATCAATAACGCCGTCTAAAGAAGAAGAAGTCATGGGGATTTCATCTTTTTCGCCGTTGCCATTGTAGTCAATTTCCTTGGCTTTGCGATAGTAATCAAGTAATGCATCTGTTGTGGTAGGTACAGCGTCAAAACCTGCTTTTTGGAGCACGTCAGAGTTGAAGAAATATTTTGCACCCATGCGAATGGCGTAGCCAGCAAGGATGTAAGGCGCAGCATATACTTTGCCGTCAGCCTGCGTTACAGCAGATTTGGCAGAAGGATATTCTTCAAACCATTTGTTGAGGTTGGGGGTGCATTCAGGATAGTCACTGATTGCAACGAACATGCCTTGGTCAGCATATGTGCCTTGGTCTGTTGCAGAAACGCTCATCTTCATCAAGATGTCGGGCAATTCAGCAGAAGCGAGCATGAGGCTCAATTGGGTGGATCTGTCAGAAGCAGGGATGTTTTGGAACTTAACATTCACGCCTGATTCTTTTGCAAAATCCTTCAAAATTTGGATTTCATTAAAGTCACCTTGGATGGCAGATTGACTGACAGCTGCTGTCAATTCAATCGCTGGGTCGGCAATAGGCATGCCAGTTTCGTTTGTCTTTGCAAGGCCTGCTAAGGGCAACATGAGGCAAAGAACGAGGGAAAGAGCCAAGAGTTTCTTCATAGGGGTAACCTCCTTTTTATTTATATCATCTACATGTATCACACGTAGATAACATCGATGTGATTATCCTTTGATTGAGCCAATCATAACGCCTTTTACAAAGAAGCGTTGTACAAAAGGATAGAGGATAAGCATGGGTACACTGGATAGCACAATGACAGAATACTTAATGACTTCTGCTCGCATGGCTTGACGTGCCACTTCATCTGAACCCATTTCGAGCGCATTCTGTGTGCTGTTGATGACCAATACTTTGCGAAGGAACAACTGTAAAGGTTGCATACTTTCATCTGAAATGTAGAGCATGGCAGAGAAATAACTGTTCCAGTGGCCTACGCCATAATACAAGCCGAGCACAGCCAATATAGGGCCAGACAAGGGGAGCAGGATACGCCACAAGATGCCAAAGGGGCTACATCCGTCAATGTCTGCGGCTTCTTGAATTTCATAGGGAATGGAGCTGGTAAAGAATGTACGCATGATAATCATGTTGTATGCACTGATCGCACCGGGCAAAATGAGCGCCCACCAAGAGTTTTTAAGCCCTAAGGTTTTGGACACCATGATGTAGTTTGGGATTAAGCCACCTGAAAAGAACATGGTGAATGTAATGAGCTTCATGATAAGCCCTCTACCCCAAAGGTCTTTTCTTGAAAGGGGGAAAGCAGCCAGTATGGTCATGACAAGGTTTACAGCTGTACCTAAAAACAAAATGGCAAGAGAATTTTTATATCCCGTCATAATGCCTTCGTTTTCAAAAACTTTTAAGTAGTTATCGAAGGTAAATCCCACAGGGAAAAGGTACATTTCACCTGCTGTAACAGCCAATGCATCGCTAAAGGAGGCGCTGACAACATACACAAGGGGGTAGAAGATGATGAGCGCGATAATGCCTAAAATGATCATATTGACAATTTCAAAAGCAATATCTCCTTTGGTCAGTCGAGCATTTTTGTCATGTTTTTTGTTGTGGTTTACTTTGATATTATAATTTTTTTTCGTACTCATGTTTTTTCTCCTCACCACAAACTTGTTTCGCCAACACGACGTGAAATTGAGTTCACAATCAAAAGCAAAGCGCAATTGATTAAAGAGTTAAATAGACCGATGGCTGTGGACAAGCTGTATCGAGCACTTTCAATACCCGTTCGATAAGCGTATGTTGAAATAACGTCAGATGCAGAAAGGTTCAAATCGTTTTGCATGAGGAATACTTTTTCAAAACCTACGCTCATGATGCGTCCAGAGTTTAGAATAAGCAGAATAACAACAGTAGGTAAAATGCCAGGAATGTTGATGTGCCAAATGCGTTGCATTCTGTTTGCACCGTCAATCATTGCAGATTCATGCAGTTGAGGGTCAACGCCCGCAAGGGCAGCAATGTAGATGATGGAATCCCACCCTGCATTTTGCCAAATGCCTGAGCCGATGTACAGAGGTTTAAAAAGGCTGGCTTTTTGTAACCAGTTATATCCTTCACCACCACAAGCACGGATTGCAATGTTTACAATGCCGTAATCCGAATTACAGAAAGAACGGATGAGACCGACTAAAACAACAATAGAGAGAAAGTGGGGCGCATAGGTGATGTTTTGGACGATTTTTTTGTATTTTGAAGAACGAACTTCGTTGATACAAAGTGCTAAAAGAATAGGAATAGGAAAGCCTAAAATCAAAGATAGGAAACTGATGGTAACAGTGTTTGTGATGACACGACTAAAATAGGGGGATACAAAAAATTCGGTAAAATACTTAAAGATAGGGGATGCCCAAGGACTGCCGTTGATGCCTTTTAAAGCATAATAATTTTTAAAAGCAAGGGTGATGCCATACATAGGTGCATAGCAAAAAATAGCATAAAAGGCAATGACAGGGATGAGCATGACATATAAATGCCAATTTCTAATAATCCTCTTTTCTCTCAAAAAACGCTTAAATGTTTTTCTTTTTTTAATGGATGAGTTCAACGTAGCTTCTGACATAAAAACACTCCTGTTCATCTTTAATAATCCAGTATTTAACCTAATTCAACATTTGTTGATTACAGGGTATATTCTATCATCCTTTTCTGTCCTTGTAAAGGACTAATTTTACATTGAAAATCATCTTGTATGGTATAAATATCCACTTAAAACTAATATATTCTCCTGTTTTATTTGTTTATACCTATTATATAATTTAATCAATGTATAAAAGCATGATAAATGTATAAATATTCATTTTGTTTCGATAAAAGATGACAAAATAAGTGATTGAAGTTGACAAATAAAATGCACATATATGATTGAATGAACAAAAGTTAGTCATGTATGGAGGGAAAGAAAACAAAATGTACAAATAAATAAGCAGTGACATAACGATGACAAAATTTTGCCACATTAGACACTGCTTACAATATATTCTTTTTCTATGAGAAAAAAAGGGGAATTACAAACTTTCAAGCTTCATGCGTTTGGAATATTCAGGGACACCAAAGGCAGTTGCGTGGTCTACTTTGACGAGGGCACCTCTTGTGATGGAGAGGGCTTCATAATAACGCAAGTATTTAAAATCTCTGGAGTGCTCAGCGAGCCAGAGTTTCTTAATTGCTTCCTTCCAAAGTGGAAAAGCTTCTGTCACATCAAAATAGATGTAGGGAGAAAAGCCTTCTTGGTCTTCCCAGTTTTCAGCATACAGAGTGTGTTTGATGGGAGCAGGGGGGAGGTCGTCAATTTTAAAAGTGGGCAAAGAGGCAAAGAATGCAGCGTTGGACGTGATTTTGCTTGCCTCAATATGATCTTTGTGCATGCTGTTAGTAAAGTGAAAGAGAACGTCTGTCACTTGTTGTTCACGCATAATGCGTGCAAGCTTTAGTTCAATTTCAAAGCTATCATACAGTTCACCATCCAATGTGTCCAGTACAATGCTTTTTCCACCAATCATTTGAGCAAAATCCTGTGCACCTTGAATGTTTTGTGGTCTAAATTCCTCAGGGGTTAAGCCTTTGGGGGTGCCCCTTTCGCCTGCTGTAAGGTCGAGCGTGATGACACGATCTCCCTTCATAGCGTGCTTTGCAAGGAGCATACCAGAAGTGAGCTGTGCATCACCAGTGTGTGCACCTACTGCCATAACTGTGCTGATTGCCATTGTATTGCCTCCTTATATGTCTTTCTTCATAATTGCAAATCTTCTTGCAATTTTAAACCCTGCATTTCTGTATATGCGTTGCGCATGGTTGCTATCCCCTGTAAAAAGTGTGCTAAAAGTAGCATTTTCTTTTATAAATGCCATCATGAGTAGATTAAAGAGCACAGAGGCTATGCCACGACGTTCGTAATTTGGGTCAGTGCAAATGCCTGTAAAAAACCCTCTACCACTTATTTGCTTGTCCACAGGGCCAGTAAATGCAATGATTTTATTATCCGTCGTTGCAACCAAAATAGGGCGTGGACCTTGTGGGATTTTGCCGTTTGGTAAAAAACGTTCGTCTGTACAAGGCGTATTGTTTAAATGACATTGAATTTCGGTTTTGAGTACACTTTTCCAGTACGCACTGCCCACATTGTCACACATTGTTTCGTAATCAAAGCCATTGTGCGCATCGTATATGCCTGTAAAAATACCTTGTTGCAAAAGCTCTTTTTGCTTTTCATCTAACCTATCCCATTTTTTATATTGGGATAAATCAAGATACATGGCAATTTCAGAACAGACTTTTTCAAAGCCCAAACTCTTTAAAAAACCATAGCCTTGGCAACCTTCGTCTACACCAGGGGCATTGTTGTGGTCATGATGTGGGGTATTTGGAATGATCCAATCCAAATTCACAGGATTTAAAGAGGACACAGAAAAAACCGTTTTTCCATCTTCTTTAAATGCATTTTGAAGGGTGTTGATGAGGGCACGACCTACGCCGTGTCCTCTATAATCCATTTGAACAAAAATGCACGTTAAATACCCTGGCGTATTGCTTTTGGTTTCATCGTTTAAAAAGTTTTGCTTTTCTGTACCCGATACAAAACCAATTACTTTTTCATCTTCTGTTGCGACAAAAGAAAGCACTTTATCTGTGGGCAAAGCCAAGAATTTCTTTGTGAAATACGCTTCATCCATTCTGTAATAGAGCACTTCTTTGGCGTCTACGCTTTGATTCCAAATTTCAATGACGCTCTGTAAATCATTTTTTTGAAAAGGGCGAATTTGCATTTTAACTCTCCTTTTTATCCCTTGATACCGCCTCTTGCTACGCCGTTGATGATTTGTTTTCTTGCAAATAAGAAAAGAATAATGACTGGTATAACAACGATGGTGGCAGCTGCCATTTGGTAGTTGGGGTCTGCGCCTGCTTCACTTGTAAACACATAAAGCCCCATGGTCAATGTGTAGCTTTCAGGTTCGTGCGTAACAAGCATGGGCCACATGAAGGAGTTCCAAGAGGCGATGGCGTTTAAAAGCACAATCGTCATAAGGGAAGGCCTTGCGATAGGTACCATGACTTTCCATAAATAGAACCAGTTGGTGGCACCGTCTACACGTGCAGATTGGTATAAACTGTCAGGCACAGAGTCAAAGAAGTTACGCAATATGAAGGTGTAGAAAATACTCGACATAAAGGGCACGATGAGGGCTGTTTTTGTGTTGATCATACCCAATTTGGCTACTGTTTGGTAGTTGGTGATGATGAGCATTTCAAAAGGCACCATCATGAGCGAAATGAGCAAGGAAAAAATCAGTGCACGGCCGGGGAAACGCAATCTTGAAAAGGCGAATGCGCCTAAAATGGTGGTTACGCCCGTCACAACAACGCAAGAAAATGTAACAATAATAGAAGTTACAAAATACTTACCAAAAGGCGCTGTTTCAAATGCCACGATGAAGTTTTGATACTCAAGGTGGGAGGGAATGAGTTGAGGAGGGAAACGAACAGCCTCTGCGCTTGTTTTAAAAGCTGTGGTAAACATCCAGTAAAAGGGGAAAACCATGATGAGCGCACCAAAAATAAGTAAAAAATACTTAATGAAGGTGACGAGACCGGGTAAAAGTTTGTCTCTAACAAACATAGGGCGAAGGTCTGTGTAATCTGCTTTGTTCATTGTATTTCCTCCTTTCCTTAGTAACGCCATTTGCGCTGAATGAACTGCTGAAGCATGGTGAGCGCAAATAGAATGAAGAAAAGTACAATGGCAGCAGCAGAAGCACCACCCATGCCTTTTGGTCCGTTTTGGAAAGCGTTATAAAAGATGTAATACACAACGGTATACAAGTTATTAAACACCCCAGGGAAACCATTAAAGAGGGGGAACAGGTCATTAAACACCTTTGCACTTGAAATGGAGTTGATGATGAGCACAAGAGAAATAGTAGGAGCAAGCAAAGGCACAGTGATTTTAAAGAAAATGCGTGTACTCTTTGCACCGTCCACACGAGCAGCCGTGTAGTATGTTTCATCAATATTTTGAAGCCCAGAGAGCATCAAAATAATGGTAAAGGGCAGTATGTTCCAAACACCATAAATGATGAGCGCCCAAATGTTGAACTGTGATTTGGTGAGCCATCCAATGGGGTCTGCGCCAAAGAAAGAAAGAATGTAGTTGATCATCCCTTGTTCATTGAACATGAATTTCCATGCCAAACCTGTTGCCATAGCTGCTGTAACCATGGGCAAAAAGTAGGCTGTTTGGAAAAGAGGGCTACATTTTACTTTTCTGTTTAAAAGGTTGGCAATCAAAATGGCAATCGCTGTTGAAATAGGCACAACAAATATGACATACATGCCTGTGTTCAAAAGAGAGCCGATGAAAATCTTGTCATTCAAAACGTTGATGTAGTTTTGAAAGCCATACCCTTTAAATGTTTGGAAAACAGCATTGTATTTTTCCTTAAAGGACAATAGAACAACGTTTATAATGGGATAAACGGTGAACACAAGAAGGCCAATTAAGAAAGGAAAGATAAAGTCAAACGCTTCTAAGTATCCATTGACTCTGTATTTTTGAGCAGAATCCTTTTTTAAGGATACACGGAACAAAAAAGCAGTGACAACTGAAAACAAAATGCCGAGTAAAAACAGGAAAATGCTGTTTGCTTGCGCAGTGTAGCCAATTTTATCAAGCGTTGTTAAGTTCTTAAAGTTTCTGGCAAGTGTTTTTGTATGCGCTACTTTTAAAGCTTCTTGGTATGTTTTACCTTCTTGCATATTTAAAGAAACTTGACCATAGATACTCAACCCTACAAGACATACTGCAACGATTAAAAAGATAATCAAATGCAAATGCAAGCGATGGTTGTTATCTCTTTTCTTTATGAGTTTTTGAGCATATTGGGTCATAGATAACGTTCCCCCGTTTCTAAATCAAACAGATATACGCCTCTGTTTCTTAAAGAAATATGCACCTCATCGCCTTTTTTGTGCAAAATATCTGTGTCCAAATAGCCACGCCATGGTGCAGAGCCAAAATTCATAAAGGAAAGCTGTTCTTTCCCCATGGTGTATACGCTTGTGATGGTACATGCCATAGTATTGGTTGCGTCATTGATTTTTTCATTGGCAGCTTCTGCTCTGATAGCCAAGGAAACAGGGGTGTTTTTGGGTGCTTTTTCAAACATGGGGTGAGAAAAGGAAGCACTTTTGTCCGTCAGGGTAAATGTGTTTCCACTGATGGTGCCATCCAAATGGTTGATGGGTGGGTTGCCCAAAAAGTCTGCAACAAAGCGGTTTGCAGGCTGGTCATACAGTGTTTGGGGCACGTCATATTGTTGGAACACACCTTTTTTCATCAACACAATGTGGTCGGAAATACTCATGGCTTCTTCTTGATCGTGTGTAACAAAAATGGTTGTAACGCCTGTTTGTTGCTGAATACGGCGAATTTCTTCACGCATTTCGAGGCGCAAACGAGCGTCTAAGTTGGAAAGCGGTTCATCCAAAAGCAACAAGCGAGGTTCTTTTACAAGCGCTCTTGCAATAGCAACACGCTGTTGTTGACCACCAGACAGCTCTTTGGGTTTGCGCTTTAAAAGCTCATCTACGTGTACAAGCTTTGCCATTTTGTGTGCTCTTTCTAAACGCTCTGCCATAGGTACTTTTTGAATTTCGAGGGGAAAGCAGATGTTTTGAAGCACAGTCATATGTGGGTACAAAGCGTAGTTTTGGAACACAAGCCCAATGCCACGTCTTTCAGGAGGAAGACCGGTTACATCGTCATCATCAAAATAGATGTGACCTTCTGTAACTGGAATAATGCCAGCGAGCATATTCAAAATTGTGCTTTTCCCACATCCTGAGGGGCCTAAAAGGGAAATGAGCTCCCCATCTTCTAAGGTGACATTGAAGTCATCTACGGCAGTTGTTGAACCGAATTTTTTGGTTAAGTGGTCAAGACGTACACGCATGTTATTTTCTCCCTCTCTTATTTAAGCTGATCTGGATTTAACAGTTTGAGATATTCTGGAACGAACAAGCCGTCCTTGCGGATGAGTTCATCATCGAACCAAATTTCGCCCCCACCGTATTCTTTGGTTTGAATACACACAAGGTCCCAGTGGAGAGCGCTTTTGTTGCCGTTGTCGCATTCGTCATATGCATTACCAGGGGTAAAGTGGAAAGAGCCGGCAATCTTTTCATCAAACAAAGTGTCCAACATTTCGTTTGTGATGTAGGGGTTTACACCGATTGCAAATTCGCCCACATATCTTGCACCTTCATCTGTGTTGAAGATGTCTGTCAACACATCGGGGTGATTGCCTGTTTCTTTGATGATTTTACCATTTTCAAAAGTCAAGCAGATGTTTTGATGCGTAATGCCATCGTGCAAACTCTTGGCTGTGTAGGTAATTTGACCGTTCACACTATCTCTTACAGGCGCAGTGAAAATTTCTCCATCTGGGATGTTGAGCTTGCCATCACATTTTACAGCAGGTAAACCTTTGATGGAGAACGTAAGGTCCGTGCCCTTGCCTATGATGTGCACTTTGTCTGCCTTGTTCATTCTTTCAACAAGGGGGTCCATCGCTTTACTCATTTTTTGATAGTCCATGGTGCACACATCAAAATAAAAATCTTCAAAAGCATCTGTGCTCATGTTTGCTTGCTGTGCCATGGAAGGAACAGGATAGCGCAACACTGCCCACTTTGTGTAAGGTACACGGATGTTGCCATGTACTTTGGACCAGTACAATTTGCTTTGCATGGAAAGCTGAGCAGCTGGCACATCAGACATTTCAAAGGCGTTATCGCCTGCACGAATGCCAATGTATGCTTGACAACTTTGGAGCAACTTGGCATCGTGTTCAGCAGTGCGCATACATTCTTCTTCTGACTGATGCATGAGCAATGCACGGTTGATTTTGGGGTCTTTCAGCCAAACCACAGGATGACCACCTGCTTTGTATGTTTCGTCTACCAATGCGCAGACAAAATCAGGTAAAATTCCTGTGTTTTCAATGAGTACTCGTTCACCTTTTTGAACGTTGGTTGAGTAAGCGATTAAGCTTTTTGCAAGCTTGAGCATTCTTGCATCCTTCATGTGTAAAACCTCCGTAATATTTATAATATTTATATAAAATGTTATTCTTTCTATTTGCGCAATTTTAAGAAATACCTTGAAAGAGGTTTTTCAAATAAGTAAGTGAGCAGGATAGAAAGCACAAGGGGCACAATAAAACAAACAAAAGTGTAGGGGATTTGCCATGTAATTTCGTAAGCACTCCATGGGGTTTTAGAGATGCTATGGATCCATCCGCTTTTTTTGATGTAAACAGCAATGACTTGGTGCCAAATATAGTATTGAAAGGAAATGGAAGAGCACAAGCGCATTGCTTTGTTACCCAATAGAAAGCGAACAAAAGGGAGAGAAAAGCATAGGCAAATCATGGTGAGCGACAAGCAAACGGAGAGGGGAAAGCGCAATCTAAGTTGAGAGAGTCGGATTTTCTCATACCCGATGCTGGAAGCTTGATCTTTTAATATAAAGCTGAGCAATATGATTAAAAGAAAAGATAGTGCAGTAAAGAATGTTTTTTCTACGTGGGTCATGCTTGTTTTTGCCTGTCTGATTTTTACAATTACATGAGCTGAAAAAAATCCAAGCGCATAGACATCCAAAAAAGCAGGCAGTTGATTGATTAAAGGGGCTAAGTCTTGTCGTGTGGACACAATCAATCGATACAAAAAAGCAAGGGTTGTCATCAGTGAAAAGGTGAGCACAGGGCATTTTTTGTAACTGCGTTGTAAGAGTGGAAAAATCAGGTAAAATTGCATTTCGATTGCCAATGTCCAAAGTGCAACGTTCAAGGGCGTATGCAGGTAGCTAAAGGGGAAAAAGGTATGTGTAAAGGTGAGATGGGACAAGATGTCTTGCGCTTGTTGAAAGGTGGAAATGTACTTATAACCACTCAAGGTTGTAAAGAGCAACATCAACAGTACAGACAAATAGTAAGAAGGCATAATGCGTGCCATTCTCTTTTTGTAAAAGAGCAAAGGAGATACATCTTCTTTTTTGTCAACATAGGGCAAATACATGAGCAGACCACTTAAAAGCAACATGCCATCTACAAACATATATCCAGAACGAGGAATAAAATCCAAAGATATTGTATGATGAAATAGGGTAAAGGTAGGGCTTAGCCAGCTTTGTTGCCATATGTGAAACCATGCGACAGCAAACAGGAACAAGACTCTCACGCCGTGCAGTACATCAATATCTTTTAAGTTGATGTCATTTTTATAAGAAGAAAAGAATGATTTAGTCTGTTGCATTGCCTTCTTCCTTTACACGAGGCATTTTATATAGACGCCTTGTTTTCTTGTTTTTAATGGACAAAATATCATCATTTACTGTCATGATTTGATAATCCGTGTCCATGTCATCTGGTGTTTTCCCAGTTTGCACAAGATATTGCCGTCCATAGTAGTACAGCTCTTTTCCGTTGATAGAGCATGTACCATCTTCCCTGAAAATGAATTCATCTCCTTTGGTATTTTTGTAATGCCCGATGAGCCGATAGCAAAGACGTTGCATTTTTTTGTCCTGAACGTCTTTATAATCACCCAACATTTTAAAATATTTATATGCAACGTAAGGCTGTTTGTCTTCATACAGTTGTTCTGCATAGATATAAGCACTTTCGTTGAACATGTCTTTTAAAGGCGCATATTTTTCATTCACCACAGACAAATCAAGAGATTCAAGCACAGAAACGACATTTTTGTAATCCTTGTTTTGGTAGCTTTCTAAAGCTATTTGATATGTGTCTTTATAGTACAAGTCCAAGCATTGAGAGAGTTGTGCTTGAGCGTCCTCATAGTCATTTAAAGAGAGGAACAGTTGAGATGCGGTTTTAATATCCCCGTTTTCTTTTAATTTTAGAGCTTCTTGATAGGTGTTGAGTTGGAGTAAATCAGGGGCATTTTTATAATCTTTAATTGTGTTTAATTTTTCTATACCTTCAAGCCGATTGTCACCATTGAGCAACAAAAGTGCTTGTTGATAAATGCTTTCATGATAAAGCTCTTTTGCATCTTGGAAATCTTGAATGGGGGAAAGCAATGCTTCAGCCTCTGCATATTTCTTTTCATCCATGAGATTTTGTGCATTTTTTAGTACGATTTTGCTCAAGTACGTTTTACTTTCTTCGTAGTCTTCTAAGGATACAAAGAGTTCTTTTGCTTGTTCAAGCGCATTGCTATTGTAAAGAGAAAGAGCATAATCGTATTTGGCTTTATTTAATAAGGAAGGACTATCTTCATACGTAGAAAGCGTGGTAAATAGATTGATGGCTTCTGTGTAGTTCGCATTTTGAAGTGCTTCGTTGGCTTTTTTATAAGCAATTTCGTCATACAAATCATCCACATCTTTGTACCCCTTGATTTTGCCGAGCAATTGGAGTGCTTCTTCGATTTTGCCCTCTTGGAGCAGTGCAACGCCCGGTTGATAATAACATTCTTTTGCAAGCTCTTTGGCATCTTCGAGGGAGGTGGCTTTTTCTAATAGCACAAGCGCTTCCTCGTATTTTTTGTCTTCTATGAGAAGTTCAGCCTGCTTGTACAAGCAAGCATCATACTGTGTTTTGGCATCTTTAAAATCAATGATTTTTTCAAAGCTCTGAGCAGCTTCTTGATATTTTCCTTCCTGCATCAAGAGCATTGCAGGGTCATACAGGCATTGTGTTGCACGGGAAAAGGCATCCTTATATTCTCCAGCTTTGAGGAAATTGTCTGCAGCAAGCTCGAATTTTTCTTCCTTGTGGAGCAAATCGCCTGCCATGTAGTATGCTTCTTGCAGCTTGATTTTAGATTCCCTGTAATCTTCCAATTGAATGAAAAGGGCAATGGCTTTTTCAGGCTCTTGTTTGTCTAAAGCAAGTAAAGCAGGCTGATACAGGCACTCAAGCGCTTGCTCGTCAGCATCCTTGTATGATGCCAATTGTACAAAAGCTTCGTGTGCTTTTTCGTATTCCAAGTTATCTTTTAAAGTAAGAGCAAGGTTATAATCACAAAGGAGCACCTTGTCATTGGCATCTTTGTATTGAGGAATTTTGGCATATAGAGTTTTCGCATTTGCCCATTCATGAGAGGCAGAACGTTTTTCAGCCTGCATATAAACGGCTTCTTTAGAGAGTGTTTGGCTGTCTAAATAATCAAGAGAAGAAAAAACTTGTTGGGCTGCTTGCAAAGAAGTATAAGTGCCTGCTAAAAGTGCAGCTTTTCCTGCTTGATAATCACATTCGAGCACCATTGTTTTTGAATCCTTATAATCTTCTAAAGAGAGGAATTCTGTTTTCGCATGATCATATTGTGCGTTTTTGAGCATTTTTTGAGCGTTGGTGTAGTTGTAATAAGGGATAAAATGAAAATATGTGCCGTAAAAGAGTGCACCAGAAAGCACTGTGGCTGAAAGAGAAGTAACGATGATTTTACGCTTTCTTTTCTTCTTTCTTTCCACTTCTTCTTTTTCTTTAATGATTTTGAGTTGCTCTAAACGTTCAGCACGCTGTTTTTCTTCAATCGCATTTTGACGTTTAAACAATTCATTTTCAATGATTGCTTGATTATAAGAAGTAAACACCTTGTGTTTATCTCTTTGGCAACGTCTACATGTTTCTTCTGTATCGCCATTTGGACGTGCGCAAACACAGACCCATACATCCCCTTGGTCAGAAGGAAAACAAGTAGCATCATCCCCAGCAAATTCCTTCAGCAAAGTCAATCTTTCCTTGGAAAGAGGACGTGGAACTTCATATTCTGTGGGTGCATTTGCTCCTCTGCGCCAAATAGTATTGTCCTCAAACCATACCTTTTCAACGATGAAACCCATATCAAAGGCATCTGCCCCTTGATCAATAGAAACAGACATTTCAAAGGCACAGTGTTCAGGAGCGGTCAGCCCTTGTACACGTTCTACATACCTTGAAAGCTGTTCGCCATCTTGATTAAAGCACAGAAAACAAGCCTGTACACTTTTTACAACTTTATTTGTTAGGTTGTACAATTGTAATGTGCAAACAGGGTTTTCAGGTGTTGGCATTTGAAAATGCCATAGCTCAATGGGGCAGGAAAGGTCGATTTGCATTTTGCGCGCCTCCAAAAAAGGAAGTATTTACTCAGTATGTTTGGAAAGTAATACCTGTGAGTGTTGCTTCTGTAAAGTTCAAAATGAGTGCAATTGTTTTTTCACCCACAGTAGTCACATAACGGAAAATTGTTTCACCAGCAGAAATATATTCGGCTGTTGCATAGTTGTCGCCTTCTTCTTCGCCGTATATGTAGGTGAGGTTACTTTCTACAACATGATCAGTATCAAAGAAAAAACGGCTTGTGACCAGTTGTTGTTGATCCCCGATACGAATGCCACGTGGCCCTTCTAACACACCTTCATCCATGTGTAAAGAATCTGCTTGAATTAAATTTTTGTCTTGGTCATGGATAAAAGTAGCTGTTGCAGCGTGCCACTGCATGGTGTGGATATAAAATTCACCATCTAATAACCATTCTTCGGAGAAATCGTCTCCCAACACGCTCATGATGCTGTTTGGGGTTAAATCGAGGTAATCAATATTGGAAAAAAGAAGGTCATCACGGTCAAAACGCATCGCATTTTCATATCCCGTGTCCATTACAGAGGAAATGTATTCAGTGTTTTCTCTAATCGAAGTAAACGCATTGATTTCATCTTTTGCGTTGTCTAAGGTCATAAAATCGCTTGTAAAGTAGATGGAGATGGCAACGACGGCATCTTGAGAAATGGTATAGCGTACACTACGTGTTTGAACACCGTTGTCAGACATGAAGTACAAAAGGTGGGAAACTTCGCTAATGCGCTGAAACTCTCTGTTTACATAGCCAACATTGTATGTGCCAGGGAGTTCGCCTTGCATATATAACACTGCATTTTCAGTAGAGCCAACAAGCGCAGTGTTTTCAATTGGGTATGCACTCAAAAGTGTTTGAAGTTCATAGTTGAGTGCAATATTTCTAAAATCTGTTAAACCGAGAGTTGCAAGCTCCAGTTTATCAATATACATGCGTTTAATATTGGATGCTTCATTTAATACATCGCTATCTGTGAGCAAAGTATACTCGTCAAAATGAAGTAAGTATCCTTC
>CAYTPJ010000035.1:0-18277 GCA_964439755.1 uncultured Oscillospiraceae bacterium | reverse complement strand
GTTTTTTCATCCTTCACCTGATCCATAATAAACAACGCATCTCCATTGTCATTGTATATCGGTTCAAACAGCGACACAGGCTCTTGTATGGCTTCCAGAGCAAACACCACATCTTCTTCCTTCATGCCGATTTCCTTTGCCATTTCTGCCACAGAAGGCTCTCTGTTCAGCTCTATCACAAGCTTATCCCTTGCTTTAAAAGCTTTATACGCAATATCCCTCAAAGAACGACTGACACGCAGAGGGTTGTTATCTCTCAAATACCGTCTAATTTCCCCAATAATCATGGGCACAGCGTAGGTTGAAAAACGCACATTCTGAGTCACATCAAAGTTATCCAGCGCCTTCATCAACCCAATACACCCCACTTGAAAAAGGTCGTCCACATTTTCATTTCGATTGTTAAACCTTTTGACCACGCTGAGTACAAGGCGCAAATTACCCTCGATAAATTCAGCCCTCGCCTCCTTGTTTCCACTGTGCACCAAAGGAAAAAGCGCACGCATTCTATCATTAGATAACACAGGTAAAGAGGATGTATCTACACCACAAATATATACTTTACTATTCGCCAATTTTGTTCCCTCCCATTTGTCTATACTATGAGTATGACAACAAAGTAAAAGAGATATGCAGTGCGAAAATTGTTTTTATACCAAAGTAAAGCATTTTTTTGCACTTATTTGATTTTTATACACAAAAAACCTCGTTTTTTGGTTGACAAATAACACAAAAAGGTATATATTATTCATGTGCGACAAATTCACTTTTTCTTTTAAAATGGGTACTTGGGAGGCAAAAGATGGAACTCATAAAGCGTTGCGTGCTCATCGTAGATGACTCTGCTTTAAACAGACGAATTTTACGGCACATCATCGAAGCAGATTATGAAGTAGAGGAAGCAGAAAATGGCAAACAAGCACTTGATTTCATTGTAAAAGACAATAAAAAATATGCAGCTATACTGCTCGACCTTGTGATGCCCGTTATGGATGGGTACACTTTTTTGCACCACCTAAAAAGCGAAGGGAACATAAATCTCCCCATCCTCGTCACCACAGGAAACACAGAAAAAGAAAGTGAAAAAAAAGCTTTTCAAATGGGCGCATGGGACTTTGTGCCCAAGCCTTATGATGCAGATATTTTAAAATATCGCTTACAAAGTGCCATCATCAGAAGCGAAAGCGGCGCATTAGAACGCTTAAAATATTTATCTACACACGATGTACTCACAGGGCTTTATAACAGAACACGGTTTTTCACTGAAACGGAAAATATGCTCCAAAGGCACAGAGAACGCAATTATGTGTTTGTTCGCTTTGACATTGAACGGTTTTCCTTAATCAACACTTTTTTTGGTACAAAAGAAGGGGACAATTTGCTCGTGCATATGAGCAATGTGATAGAAGAACTGTTTTTTGACCGTCCCTGTACCATGTATGGGCGCATAGAGGCAGATGAATTTGCCCTGTGCACATATTATGAAAATGACGGCGTTGTCAAAGCCCTTTTAGAGCAACTTTCTGATAAAATCAAAGATTATCCGCTTGAATTTGCCATCAACATATCCTTTGGCGTTTTCTTTGTATCAGATAAAACGCTCTCTGCACGTCAAATGCTCGACTATGCTAAAATGGCGTCTAAAAAAGCTAAGGGCACATATAACAGCAGTTTTTCCTACTATGATGATGATATGGGTGCGCAAGCCATCAAAGAACAGAGCATCATCAATGAAATGCACCAAGCGCTCAATGAACGTCAATTTGAAGTATATTATCAGCCCAAATACGATATTAGAACGAATATGCCATCAGGTGCAGAAGCGCTTGTCAGATGGAATCACCCTCAAAAAGGCATGATTTCCCCTGCTCAGTTCATCCCTGTCTTTGAAAAAAATGGGTTTGTGATGCAGTTGGACTATTATGTGTGGGATGAAGCGTGCGCCTTGCTCGCTCTGCATAAAAAGAACAATGTACCCCTGTTCCCTATTTCTGTCAACGTATCTCGTGTGCATTTATACACGCCTGCACTCGTTGAAAAGCTCTGCAAAATTACGGACAATAGAAAGGTAGACCGTTCACTTTTACAGCTGGAACTGACAGAGAGCATGTATACGGAAAACTCTGCGCTCATTAAAGAAACCTTGGATAAACTGCACGAAGCAGGCTTCCAAGTCATGATGGATGACTTTGGCAGTGGTTATTCTTCCCTCAATGTACTAAAAGATGTTGATTTTGACATATTGAAGATTGATATGCGTTTCTTTGACGAATCACTCATCCAAGGGCGTAGCAACTGCATCATCACGTCTGTTGTGCGCATGGCAAAGTGGTTGGGATTGCCCACCATCGCAGAGGGTGTAGAAAAAAAGGAACAAGTGGACTTTCTTAAAAATATCGGGTGCGAATATGTGCAAGGGTATTATTTTTCACGTCCTTTGCCATATCAAAATTACACCAAACTACTAAAGGAAATAGATTCTAAGGATCAAGAAATATTGCCTCTTAAAAAGAATGAATTTGCGTTAAATATTCAAGAGGCATCTCAAATTGACAAACTCTTTTCCTTTGTCAACTATCCCATCGCCCTTTATGAAATGGAAGGGGATAAGATTGAAATTTACAGAGTCAACAACGCTTTTTATGATTTGTTTGGATATGCAGACGTGGATGTGCTTTTAAATTCACCAAATATTTCCATTTCTGAAGAGCACGTTAGAAACCTTAAATCCAGTTTTAGAAAATGCGTCATGTCGCATC
Source organism: uncultured Oscillospiraceae bacterium (assembly GCA_964439755.1). Lineage (GTDB taxonomy): Bacteria > Bacillota > Clostridia > Christensenellales > Aristaeellaceae > CAYTPJ01. The sequence goes on along the minus strand of CAYTPJ010000035.1, from coordinate 15,518 downwards.
AAAAAATCGAATGTGAGTATGAAAAAAAGTGCTTTGATGGTCAATATCACTGGATACGTTTGTCGCTTTCTTACTTAACCCAAGTGGGCAATGCGAATATTTTGTTAGGTGAATTGCTGGACATTTCGGATATCAAACCTCTTTTCTCCTCCATCAAAAGCCATATTGACACACACGCTGCACGAGAACATAAAGAAAATATGCTCATTGTGGATGATAATATAGAAGTACTTGAAAAGTTATCCAACATATTTTCCCCCTATTTTGAATTAAAAACACTACAAAATGGGCAAGAAGCGCTTGTGCTATTAGAAGAAAATCAAAATAAATATTCCATCATATTGCTGGGTTTATGTTTACAAGATATGAAGATTGTAGACTTTTTATCAAAACGCAAAGAGAAGAAATTGAGTCCACACATCCCCATCGTTGTCATTTCCAAGGACACTATGCCTGTTAATCAAGCAGAATTGTTAGAGCTTGGTGTATCAGACTATATCGTAAAACCATTTTTAAATGAAATGGTGATAAAACGCATAGACAACGTGCTCCAAAGCACAAACCAGTTACACAAAATCAAGGAAAAATATCGTGATATGGTGGAAAGTTCAAAAAAAGATAGCTTGACAAATATTTTCCATAGGCGCGCAATTGAAGAAGAAGTGGCTCAATATTTGATACGCCACCCCAAACAAAAATGTGCTTTCCTGCTTGCAGATATTGATGATTTCAAAAATATCAACGACAAGTATGGCCACATCATCGGCGACCAAGTTATTACACTTTTAGCACAGCAGCTCCTCCTTTTCTTTCGCAAAACAGACATGGTCGGCAGGTTGGGTGGGGATGAATTTGTCGCTTTCCTAATTGATGTGGAAGATATCCATTCCATCACCAGAAAAACGGAGAAATTGCTCGAGTCTGTCCGTCAAAACATATTTACCGAACACAATATTTACATAACCATCTCGGTAGGTATTGCACTGTCTGATGAAAAAAGCACTTTTTTATCCCTTTATCAAAACTCCGACAAAGCCATGTATCAAGCTAAAAAGAAAGGCAAAAATACCATTTCTCTATACTCTGAAAGTGAGGTAAAATAAATGAAATACTCTGTGTTTACTGTTATGACCCCGGATATTCCTGTAATGGAAGTGCCCCAAGTGCTCAAAGATTTTGGATACGATGCTGTCGAATTTAGAGTAAAAGACATGCCTAAAAAACCTGACGTATTGCCAGGGCTTGCACGCCTTTTTTGGGAATACAATGAATCTACACTCGACATTACGGACATTGAAAACCAAAGTGTGCAGGCAAAAAAAGCGTGCGACAATGCAAACATTGACTTTTTTTCTTTGGCAACCTACTTAGACCCTTCCCAGTATGAGGAAATTGACAAGGTATTAAAGGCTGCCAAAAAAGCAAATGCCAAAACCATCCGTTTATTCCCCCATCGCTTTGACGATACCATGGACTATACAACGCTTTTAAATGAAGAAAGAGCGCACCTAAAAGTGGTGGAAAAGATGGCAAAAGAAGTAAACATCCCTGTTGTGTTAGAGCAACACAACGGCACCATCATCCCTTCTGCAAGCGCTGCTTATAACCTCGTCAAAGACAGTGACCCCGACTATATCGGCATCATCTTAGATGCAGGCAACATGGTATCTGAAGGGTATGAGAACTATTTTTTAGGTACCAATCTCTTAAACAAATACATTCACCACGTGCACTTAAAAGACAACGCCTATAACGACCAGAAAAAGCCCCAGTTCTGCCCCATCGGACAAGGCTTGGTCAACTTTGAAAATCTCTTTAAAGCACTCAAGAAAATAAATTATAACGGTTACTTGTCCTTTGAAGATTTTTCCTACGCACAGCCCACCAAAGAAAAATTAAAGAGCAACTTGGCATACATCAAGTCCATTGCAGAAAGTATTTTCTAAAAGATATGCAAAAAAGAAGGCATCATGCGCCTTCTTTTTTTGTACCTTATTTTATATTATAACAAAATGTCAGCGCCTACGTACCCTTTGGGCATTTCTTCTTCTTCTAAAAAGGTAAACTCAGGGTCGTTTAATGTGGGTAAAAAGGCATAAAAAGGTGGTATTGGGAACTCAGAATTGTAATTATTTGCGCCAAACCAGCCACCTTCTACCTTGCGCAAGTGCATGCCCCTTTTAAATTTGGTGTGGTTGGAGCAATCGTGCACAACCATGTCCCACTTTTCATCATCTGCTTGTTTCATAATATCCAGAGTAATCAAGCGTGAATAAATGGGCGACACGTAGCCCATACGGCTCATGTACAAATTTTCCGTGTCATAGTTTTGCAAATTATTTTCGTTTAAGTGCAATTCTGCGCAATTGATAAAGTCAATGCCCGTTTGTAAAATTGCATTTTTCTTTTGCTTAAACTGTTCTTCAAAGTCACGGGTCATAGGCGTTTCAATGCCCACATAGGGGATGTATTGTTTCGCCAAACGCATGTTGTCAATCACCTTGTCTGCACAGTTAGAAGCGCCCAAGTTAAAGCGCAATTCATCCAAACCACTGTCTTTTAGCTTTTTTAAGCTGTCTTCTGTAACCAACGTACCATTTGTGTACATATGTTGGTGCACATTGTTTTCTTTGAATATTTTAATGATGTTATAATACTTATGAATGTCCATAAAAGGCTCTAAATACACGTAGGATACGCCACTGGGCTTGCCCTGAATGGATAATAAATCACGCACATCTTCTTCATAATATCGTGTGCCCCCAATTTCAAACAAGCCTTCGCCAATAGGCTCTTGGCAGTCCGTTTGGCCATGGTGATAACAAAAAGGACAGTTTAAGTTACACGTATGTGTTTTGCGAATAGCGCCCAACCCACTCCCTGTGAGGCAAGATTGACAACCTTTGGGGAATTTATCATCATTGCCCACATAAAACGTTCTATTGTGAAAATTCTTTAGGTTTTTAATGGCACTTTGCTTTTCTTTGATGGTGTGTTGCACACGTCTTTCAATCTGTGTGAGTGTGGCATACATAATTTCCTGCTGTTTTATCTGCAAAGGCTCATCTTCTGGCAATTGTGCAAAAAAGTCAAACCACATGAGCGCATCTTTTTTTGAAATCTTCACTGTATTTCCTCCTTGCGTGTGTGTCCACGCATTTTAAAATAAAAAAACCGCCATGTTCAACAGCCTTGACCGCAGCACACGCGCATCATGCTTACTGCTGCTTCCTTCCGGACCTGACAGGGTTCACATCGCTACATCGCACGGGGACCATTGAACACAACGGCTTATATAGTATACAGGATTTTTTGCTATTTTGCAACCCCTATTTTAAATTTTATTTATATTTTAATCTTTTGACATTAATTATCCAGCTTATCTGCTATAATTTTCATTTTTTAGGCCGTGCGTCCATACGCTTTTTGTAGACAGCAGACGTCTATTGATCGCTTTCGCAGAAAAAAATCCTATATGTTCTGTTGTTTCAAATATACATTGGAACATATGCCCTAAAATTTTTTCTATGATATACATTTATCTACTGCTCAACTGCTTTTGTTTGTTTTTTCCCAGCTTCCTCGCTCAATTTCTATATTTAGAATTTTCATGCTACATCTTATTCCTCTGACGATCTCTTGCTTTTCGCATCCTGCATTTAGCATTTTTTCAATTGACAGCATTCAGCACATGCTGTATAATAAAAGCACAGACTTTTTCTTCCATTTTATAATATATTTTTAGAAAGGCATTGGATACATGAGTTATTTAGAAGCAAAAGAAAAATATGCAAAATAGGGCATTGACACAGAAAAAGCAATGGACATTTGCGCAAATAAAGCAGTTTCCATTCACATTTGGCAAGGCGACGATGTAACTGGTTTTGATAATCCCAGAGGAGGGGCAAATAACGGCATACAAACGACAGGCAATTACCCTGGAAAAGCTACGAACTTTGAAGAATTAAAATCCGATTTTTTAAAGGCGCTTTCATTTATTCCAGGTACCAAGCGCATCAACCTACATGCGTGTTACGCCATATTTACAGACACAAATCCATGGGTAGACCGTGATAAAATCGAGTATAAACATTTTGAACCATGGGTGCATTTCGCAAGAGAAAATCATTTAAAAATCGACTTTAACCCCACCTTATTTAGCCATAATATGGTAAAAGACGGCTTAACATTGTCCAGCCCGGACGACAAAGTGCGTTCCTTTTGGATAGAGCATGTAAAAAGAACACGTGAAATTGCAGAGCAAATAGGGCAAGCGCTCCATGACACTGTGCTCAACAATGTATGGATTCCAGATGGTTTTAAAGATGTGCCTGCTGACCGTATGGCACCTCGAATGCGCCTAAAAAATGCGTTAGATGAAATATTTGAAACAAAATACCCCCATGTGATAGACTGCGTGGAAAGCAAAGTTTTTGCCATAGGTGTAGAAGCGTACACCACGGGTTCCAACGAATTTTACATGAGCTATGCGGCGCAACACAAAGGCGTATACAACCTTTTAGATGCCGGGCACTATCATCCTGATGAACATATCAGCGACAAAATCCCTGCGCTCTTGTGCTTTTTTGATCAAGTGCCTCTGCACGTCACACGCCCCATGCATTGGGACAGTGACCACGTGGTCAACTACACGGACGAAATCAGAGAAATCTGTAAAGAAATTGTGCGTTGTGACGGTGGGTTAGAAAAAGTGCTCATCGGGTTAGACTTTTTTGATGCCTCCATCAACCGTGTTGCAGCGTGGGTGATTGGCGCAAGAGCCTTTGAAATGGCGCTTTTAAATGCACTGTTAGAGCCACACGAAATGCTCAAGCACCTGCAAAACGAGGGCAATTTCACAAAGAAAATGATGCTTATGGAGCAAGCAAAAGCCATGCCTTTTTCAGATATTTGGGAAGAATATTGTAAAAGGCAACAGGTGCCCTTTGATGAAACATGGTACAGTGCAGTAGAAACATATGAAAACACTGTTATGAATAAAAGAAAGTAAAACACAGAGGAATCAGAAAATGAGTATTTTAAAATTACAATTTATGGAAAATTTTGTGCGTATGTGCGAGGATGGCTACCAACAAAACTGGCACGAGCGCAACGGAGGCAACCTCACCTATCGCATGACAAAAGAGGAAGTGGCGCAAGCCTTTCCCTTCTTTAGCTTTGACCAAGACTTTGTTCAAATGGATGTTGAGGCACACAATTTAAAAAACGAATATTTTGTCACCACTGGGAGTGGCAAATATTTTAGGAACATTCCCTTAGACCCTGAAAGCAATATGGGCATTGTTCAAATCAACGATGCTGGGAATGCCTATCGCATTGTGTGGGGGCTTACAAACAATGCAAAACCCACAAGCGAATTTCCCACACATTTTTTAAATCACAGTGTGCGTAAAACTGCCACAAATGGTGCAAATAGAATCATCTATCACTGCCACGCAACGCACGTGATTGTGCTGTCTTACCTTCTTCCCCTCACAGACAGAGCCTTTACCCGTGCCCTTTGGCAAAGTGCCACAGAATGCCCTGTCGTTTTCCCAGGTGGTGTGGGCGTTGTAGAATGGATGGTGCCTGGTGGGCGTGACATTGCCTTGAAAACAAGTGAAAAAATGAAAGAGTTTGATGCGACTGTATGGGCGCAACACGGTTTGTTTGTGTCAGGTCCAGACTTTGATACAGCGTTTGGGCTTGCGCACACAATTGAAAAAAGCGCTGAAATATACGTAAAAATACTCAGCGCAGGGCAAGGCAACATCAGGCAAACAATTGAAGACGATAGTTTGCGTGCCATTGCACATGATTTTAATGTGATCATACGAGCAGACTTTTTGGATTAAAACACCTTATACGCTTTTATCCAAAATGTTTTCTGCTTGTAAAATCAGCTCTTTTGTTTGTTCAATCAAACCATGCACAAATACATCTCCTTTTTTATTGTAAAACGCATTGAGCGCACTGCACAAGAGGCCGTGCGCTGTTTGTATATCACGCTGTGTGCCCATGCCCTTTAAATAGCACGTGCCCAAGCGCATCAATATATCTCCTCTACACTCTGTATTCCTTTCCATATTTGAATAAGCGCTACGGTATAAGGAAAAGGCATACAAATCATTTTGAGAAACGCACTCCCCTTTTGAAAACATATCGCCCAACTTATACATACAGTTTGCATCGCTGTAAATAAGCGCACCCAAAGAGTAAAATTCATATGCTTTTTGAAAGTCTTTTTGCCCCAATCTACCGTAGTAAAAAATATATCCACAGTTGCAAATTGCACGCACATCCCCTGCATCTGCTGCAATCTTGTAGTACATATATGCTTTTTGATAATCCTGCTCTACGCCCCTACCCGTGTAATAAAGCGTACCCAAATCCAGTGCTGCAATGGGCATACCGTGTTCGATACACAGATGATAACTCTCAATGACCTTATTTAAAATAATATCGTTGTCTATATCTTGATGTCTAAACGCCCATTTTAAGAGGTTGTTATAATCCTTTATTTTAATAAGTTCCTCTGCTTGATGCAATATTTTTTTCACATCTTCTTCACTTAAAATCACCTTTTCAGAGAGGTCTTCAGCGCATATAGACAAAATATGTTTTGTCGTTTCTAACAGAAAAGGCACTTCATCTTTTTTGTATGCGATACAGCTTTGAACCTCCCCTCGCACAGCAATATCTTCCTCTCCAAAAGGCACTTCAACAATTGTACCCAAGGGAATACGCCCCATATCACTGATATACATAAAAAGGTTGTCTATCTCCTCCATCTTCACTGCACAATACCAATATTTATCCATACATTTTCCTCCTTATATGTTTATTTTTTATTCATTGTATACACGTTTTATTATAGCACACTTTATTTAAAAAAACAAAATTATTTTTGCATATAATCAATGCCACACATTATTACACTACTTATTGCAAAATAACAGATACTATGCTACACTTTACAATAGCTGTTTGAACAAACGGCTAACGAAACACCAAAGGAGGTTTTTTATGAATTTCGCCGTTATTGGCTCCAACTTTATTGTAGATTTATGGATGGATGCCTTTAAGCAAGTCAAGGACTGTGTTTTACACACTGTATACTCAAGAACAACAGAGCAAGCACTGATCAATCAAAAAAAATGGGGTGCGCAACACATCTGCACACAGTTTGATGCATTATTAAACAATTCGGAAATCGATGCCGTATACATTGCCAGCCCTAATTTTTACCATGAAACGCAAGTAGAAGCTTGTATAAAGGCTAAAAAACACGTGTTTTGTGAAAAACCTATGGTCAAGGATGCAAAAACAAGTGTGCGTTTATTTGCTCTCGCTCAAAAAAACAATGTGCTCCTTTTAGAAGCCATGCGACCACAATTTTTACCTTGTATGCACACAATTGAACAAAAAATACAAGAGATTGGCACTCTGCACTTTGCAGAATTTACATATTGCCAGTATTCTTCCCGTTATGATAAATTTAAAAATGGCATAATAGAAAATGCCTTTAATCCAACGCTGTACAACGGTGCATTGATGGATATCGGCATCTATTGCATCAGTGTTTTAGAACGGCTGTTCGGCATGCCAAACGCCATACAAGCGAGCGCAACTTTTCTGCCTCAATCCATTGACCAAACGGGCAATGCCTTGTTGTCATATGATGCATTTGATGCTTTTGTAAGCTATTCTAAAGTACACGATAGTTATAGACCGTGTGTTATCGAGGGGGAAAAAGCAAGCATTGCCCTTTCCCCTTTTCCTGTGCCACGGCAAATGATCATCACATACAAAAAGGATCAGAAAACAGAAACAATTGATTTTAATTTGAAAAAGAATGATGTTGTGTATGAAATTGAACAATTTATACATCTAACTTCGCATTTGGAACAAGCTGAATTTTACCAGACAAGGTGTCAAAATACACTCACCATTATGGATGCCATTCGCACACAATGTTCCATTGATTTTACAAAAAAATAAACGACGTAGTTTAATTGTTCAAAGTTATTTAAAACATTTATTTTTTGGATTGACAAAGGAATCAAAAAGGCTTAAAATGAGGTTGTACATTTTCCAAAAATAATCCTCTCTATTCTTTAAAAAAACTCAGACAAAGAACAAATTGGTATAAAAAAGGAGAACAATATGACATATTTTCCAAGCGAAGCACGCTATGATACAATGAAGTACAAGCGCTGTGCAAAATCCGGATTAAAGCTCCCTCAAATTTCACTCGGTTTATGGCACAACTTTGGTGCAACCGGGGATGAAACCAACATGAAACGTATGCTCTTTACTGCGTTTGATCTTGGCATCACACACTTTGATATTGCCGACAACTACGGCCCAAAGCCAGGAGATGCAGAGCGTAATTTTGGCATCATTCTCGCTGAGCACATGAAAAGTCATCGTGATGAAATGATTATTTCCACCAAAGCAGGCTATGACATGTGGGCAGGGCCTTATGGCAACAAGGGCACGAGAAAACATATGCTCGCAGGGCTTGACCAAAGCTTAACACGCTTAGGGCTTGACTATGTGGACATATACTATCACCACTGCATGGATCAAGATACCCCCATTGAAGAAACCATGCTTGCTTTAAGCCAAACAGTGCACCAAGGAAAAGCGCTATATGTAGGGCTCTCCAACTATGATGGCGCCCACTTAATTGAAGCTGCCACCATTTTAAAAGAATTAAAATGCCCCTTCATCATCAATCAAAATAGATACTCTATTTTTGATCGTACCATTGACCACAATGGTTTAAAAGCAGCACTCAAGGCGACAGGCAAAGGGTTGATTGTGTTCAGCCCATTAGCACAAGGCTTGCTCTCTGACAAATATTTAAACGGTGTACCCACTGACAGCAGAATTGCAACAGACGGCCGTTTCTTAAAGGAAACTGCGCTCACCACAGAACGTTTAGAGCAAATCCAAAGGCTCAACAACATCGCAAAGAAACGTGGACAAACGCTCGCTCAAATGGCGCTCATGTGGTGCTTGGAAGAAGAATGTGTAACAAGCGTTTTAATCGGTGCTTCACGCCCTGAACAGATTGCAGAAAACGTTGCAGCATTAAAAAACCCCACTTTTACCCCAGAAGAACTTGCACTTATTGATGAAATATCTTTGCCCAAAACAGAAGATTAAACGCTCGAAAGGATTTTATAATGAAAGACACTTACATGATTGACCAACTCAAAAAGCTCACCTCCATTTGTAGCCCAACTGGTATGACCAAATTTGTAACAGATTACTTAATGCAAGAAATTAAAAACTTGGGGTTTGCCCCTGTTCAAACAAACAAAGGCACTGTAATGTGCACAGTGTGCGCAGACAAAGGGCATCACCTTTTGCTCTCTGCGCATGTGGACACACTGGGCGCCATGGTGCGTAGCGTAAAAAGCAATGGTTGCTTGCGCTACACGCAAATTGGTGGATATAACAACAATGCCATTGAAAATGAAAATGTGATCATTTACACACGCTCTTCCAAAACATACACGGGCACTGTGCAATCTATACACGCAAGCAGCCACGTATGGGGAGATAATTCGGGCGAAAAAAGAGAAGACAATGCACTCGAAATTGTCATTGACGAAGAAACATGGAGCAAAGAAGACACATTAAAATTAGGCATTCAAGCAGGCGATTTTATTGCGTTTGATCCTCGCACGGTGGTCACAGAATCTGGATTTATTAAAAGCAGACATTTAGACGATAAAGCGTCCAGTGCAGTGCTCTTATCCCTCTTAAAGGACATCAAAGAAGGCACAATTACGCCGACAAGAAAATTAACCTTTGTGTTCACCGTGTATGAAGAAGTAGGGCACGGCGCATCTCCCTTGTATAAATTAGATGATATTGAAGATATGCTCGCTGTGGACATGGGCTGTGTGGGCGATGACCTGACTTGCAAAGAAACCATGGTGTCCATCTGCGCCAAAGACTCTGCCGGACCCTTCGACTATGACTTTACAAATGAACTGATTGACTATGCAAAACAAGCGCATTTAGACTACGCTGTGGACATTTACCCTCGTTATTCTTCAGACGCTGCAACTGCTATCAAGGCAGGCTTAGACGTGCGTTTTGCACTCTGTGGGCAAGGGGTTTTTGCCTCTCACGGCTATGAACGCACACATATAAAAGGCATGGAAAACACGAAAAAGCTCTGTGCTTGCGTCCTTCAAAAAACATTTTAAAACACTCTAATGAAATAAAAACCATTTGAAAGCGCCCTTGCTCCAAATGGTTTTTTTGTATACAAAAACGAGCTACCTCGTGTGAGATAACTCGTTATACACAGATTAAATGGCTTTTAAAGTGTTGCGCAGTTTGGTGTATACTTTTAAATAACTGGAGTTAAACCAGCCGGGTGCTTCTAAGTGCACGGTATATTCTTTGCCATTTTCAGCCACAATGTGCACAAGACCACGCACGATGGTGCCATCATACATAACACCACGGTATGTGTTATAATATCCTTCAGCTTCCATCAATGTTCTCTTATCAGAAATCATATTTTGCCATTCAACATAGCTTTTTTGAAGGTTTTTCAAAGTGTTGCCCAAATCTTCTTTCACAGCAGACATGCTATAATTTGATGCAACAGGCGCTACTGTAATGGTCAAAGTTGCACGCTTATTATCCCTCTCTGTGGGGTCTTGAATTGCAAAAGTGGTGTCCGAGTCAGTGATCACCACCCAATCATTGGGCATTTCAAACTGCAAACCAAGCTTGCTGGACATCGCCGCCGTATAGTTGAACACAAGGTCAGGGCGAGGTGTAGGCGTAGGCATATCCACAGGATCAATTGGAATGGGCGTTGTACCTGCATACACAGACTGCCCAAACTCATTGTACACGCCTTGTGCATTGTACGCATCCGTTTCTTCCTCATCCAACGGATTATAAGGTAAATCTACTGCATCCAAGCTTTCATCCGTTATATAATAATCTTCTGGAACAACTGTTTCTTCAGGCACAGGTTCGGGCGTAGCAAGCGCATCTTTCTGAACAACTGGCGTTGTCTTCCCTGCTTCTTGAAAAATTTCCTTGTTCTTAGGTTGACAGCCTGAAAACACTGCTAAAACGATCACAAGCACAAAAAACAGCATTGTTTTTTTTGAAATCTTCATCATACAGCCTCCTTTAAGGATGTAAAATCACCATTTAAATGTTCACATATCATGAACTTCATCTTATTGTAACAATTCTTTTGCATTTCGTCAAGTAAAAGTCTATATTTTTACATAAATAATTGTAAAAATTGCTTTTTACACTGTTTCTTCGCTTTTAGGATCCTCAGAATGGTACATAGGATGATACACACGACGGTCGAGCGCCCATATCTTTTCACTGAATGCGCCACGGGGTGTGCGCTTGGTCACTGTTTCCATCTCGTTCATCTTTGCATCAAAATCATCAATCATGTGCAAAGCAACAGCTTCACTGAACATAGGAGGCTTGGGGCTTCCAAACTCTGGAATACCATGGTGGCTGATAATCATATGTTCAAGGAGCAACACATATTCCCCTGTCACATTTGCTCTTTCTGCCGCCTTTTCAATTTGAGATACCCCTCTCACCAAATGCCCTATCAATTGCCCTTCTGCTGTGTAATCGGACACATTGCCTGCTTCATCGCTGAGCATTTCAGTCACTTTACTCAAGTCATGCGCAATCACGCCTGCGTTGAGCAAGTCCTTGTCCAAAAATGTGTACACTGAAAGGAGTGCGTTGGCTGACTTTAACATATCCGTTGTATGGTGCAAGAGCCCACTGCGTTCTGCGTGGTGCATGCTCTGAGCAGCGGGATAGTACACGAGTTTTTCTCTCACATCGCCTACTAAAATACGCAAAATCTTTTGCAATTCCTCTGTTTTCATATCGTCAATCACATCGTCAATATGGTCGAGCATCACTTTAGACGTCAAGGGTGCGCAAGGCATCAATGCGCTGATGTCAATATCATCACTCTCGCTTTTGCTACGCATTTTTTCGACACGAAGTTGCAAACGATTGTTGTATTCTTGCACCGTGGCACGCACTTTGACCACACTGCCTGTGCTGGGTGCGTCTACTGTGCCATCCCACATTTTACCATTGATATCTCCCGATTTATCTGCCAAAGTAATGTCCAAATAACGACTGCCATTTGCGCTCTGCCTCTGCTCTGCTCTTCTTACGAGCAAAAATCCTTCAAAGCGTGTGTCCTTTTCCATTTGAGAAACAGATTGTTGATTCATAATATCTCCTTACTGTGCTTGTTTATCTGTCAAATTGGCAAAGAGTGTGTAATCGCCAATCCATGCAAGTTCCACCGTACCAAGGGGACCATTTCTTTGCTTGGCAATGATCACTTCTGCCACATTCTTATCTTCAATTGTATCATCATAATAGCTTTCACGGTGCAAAAACATCACGACGTCTGCGTCCTGTTCGATAGACCCAGAGTCACGAAGGTCGGACAACATAGGCTTTTTAACAGCACGCTGTACGTTAGCACGAGAAAGCTGAGCGAGTGCAATGAGGGGGATTTTAAGTTCTAATGCAATCCCCTTTAAACGTCTTGAAATTTCACTCACTTCAAGCTGACGATTTTCCACCTTGCCATCTGCACTCATGAGCTGCAAGTAGTCAATCATCACAAGGTCCACGCCTTTTTCCATCATCAAACGGCGCACACGAGAGCGCAACTGTGCAGGCGTTAGCCCTGCCGTATCGTCAATGTATATTTCGCTGTTTGCAAGAGGGCCTAATGCCTTTGCAAGGCGCACCCATTCTTCATCCTTGAGCGTACCAGAACGCACTGCCTGCATACCTACTCTTGCATCCCCACACAATAAACGAAGTGCAATCTGTTCACGAGGCATTTCAAGGCTGAACACAGCAATCTTTTTTTGCTTATGCGCTGCATACCCTGCAATGTTGATGGCAAAGCTTGTTTTACCCATGGAAGGACGTGCACCGATTAAAATAAGTTCGCCTCCATGCAAGCCTGTCAACAAATTATCCAAATCGTAAAACCCTGTGGGCACGCCTGACACTTGGCCTTTTAACCGTGCCAATTCTTCAATGCTCTGATACGTGTTTTTAAGCACTTTTTTGATGTGCACAAGGTCTTCCCCATCCCCTTGGCGCATGGTAATATCAAAGATGGCTTTTTCTGCGCCCCCTAAAATGGTGAGCAAATCTTCATCCTGTTTATAACACATGGCAGAGATGGTGTTGGAAGCGTTGATTAAACGGCGCAATGTGCTCTTTTCACGCACAATAGCGATGTAATAAGGGGTGTTTGCTGTGGTGGGCACAGCTTGCGTTAATTCGATCAAATACTCTGCGCCACCCACGCCTTGGAGTGTGCCCCTTTTATCCAGTTCAGCATCCACCGTAATCAAGTCCACTGCTATGCTTTTGATGGCTAAATCTCTGATTACTTCAAAAATAGTTTTATTTTGTGGCGCATAAAAATCCTCTGGCAAAAGCAGTTCAACAGCTGATGCAAGTATACCAGGATCTTGTAAAAGAGCACCCAAAACAGACCGTTCAGCTTCAATGCTTTGCGGTGGAATGGGGGCATAGGGGGCGTTGAGTATTTCAGACATTATTTCTTTTCACCTTGCACACGCACGATCATGCGTGTTTGAATGCTTGGGTAAATGCGCACATTTACTGTCACATCACCTGCTGTTTTCAAGGGCTCCTTTAAATCAATTTTGCGTTTGTCCACTTTAACACCGTGTTGTTGAAAGAGGCAATCGGCAATTTCTTGCCCTGTAACAGAGCCATAAATGCGCCCCTTTTCGCCACACTTTACAGTGACCACAACCACTTTGTCCTTTAATTCTTTTGCCTTGTTTTGAGCTTCCAACACACGTTCTTTTTCTCTTTGTGTTTCTGCTGCTACTTGCTTTTCAATTTCCTTAGATGCCCCTGCTGTGCCTTCTTTTGCAAGCTTTTGGGGGAACAAAAAGTTCCTTGCGAAACCATCGCTCACGTTTAAAACATCATTCTTTTTGCCTGTACCTTTAACATCCTGTAACAAAATAACCTTCATCTTGATTATTCCTCCTTATTAAATCCTTGACCCAACGGTGGTCTTAATCCTCTAAAACCTGCCATCTGGTCAATCACGCCCATCCATAAAAACAGCGTGCTAAATAATATATAAACAATGACGAGCGTTGCCTTTCTCATGCCCCTTTTGACGCCTGCTTTTTTTTGCAAAAAATACATAGCCGTCATCCCTTGTAGGGTAAAAAAGGAAGTAAACACTGCAACCATCATTTGTCCAATCACGGCGCCTTGATAAGAATCTGAAAGGTACAAAGGCAAATAGCCGAGCAAGAAAAGCCCGATTTTTAACCCCACGCCCCTTTTCATGTACAATCTTTCAAAGCTGGGTACAATGATATTTGGAAAAGAGCTGCCCATTTCCATCTCGGGGGACACCTCATATGCCCATGCTTGCGTTTCATCAGGCTCTTGTTCAGACGCACTGTTTTCTGCATCTTCTTTCTTTCTCATGTTGATTACATCTTTTGGTTTCCTTATTTTCCCAAGCACATCAAAGCCCAATTCCTGTGCTTTTTTGAGCACAATTTCACGCCAGCCTAAGCGCAAGCCCAAATACAAGGCCAAAAAGCCTGTGTAAATGCTGTTTGTAACGAGCAAAGCAGGGAAACTATATGCAATCGAAGTGACACTACTTGACAAAGACAAGAGCATTTCTTTTACACCATACGCTGTAATGCCTACAATCTGATTGTTTTGAACAACAAAGAAGGAGCGAAGTAAATCTTCCTTTACGTGAATTACGCCTGTTTGAAAAAAGGAGAGCAAAAGCACATCTCTTTGAGAGGATTTTGAAACTTCGTTTGCAAACCCTTCCCCTGCTTTTAAAAACAAATCCCCACCCAGTGTAAATTTCAGGAATATAAAAGCAAGTGTGCCAGACCAAAAGAGCGCAATAGACAAGATCAGCCCACACTTTAAATAAGTGAATTCCTTTTTAAGCACAAAATAATACACTGCCAAAAAGGGCAAAAGATAAATCATTGCGCATATCAAGCCCGTACTTGAAAAGCTGATATAGGAGGAAACAAAGGCGATCAAGCATGTGAAAATAACAGATAAATACCCTGCTTTAAACCCTTGAAACACCAACATAAAAGGAAAAAAGAAAAATATCATCATAGGCACGCTCATATGTGCCATACCATCTACTGTGATGCCAGCATACGAAAAAAATAAAGTGGTTAAACCTGCAATAAGCGTAAAAATCACAGTGGATTTCCACGACCGAACAAGGGGAAATACGTTCATGTAATGCTCCTTATTAGGATGCAAACAGCACCCTCATATATGCGTATCTACGCACCGTGTGTTTTTAATAAAAGTGCATAGATATCCACATCTATTTTAAGCCAAAAACACACTTTTGTCAATCCAAAGAGAGAGGAAATTTGAAAAGAGCCTATAAAAGGGCG